>CALCTR010000044.1 GCA_937906925.1 uncultured Alphaproteobacteria bacterium | reverse complement strand
TTCTTGACGAGTTCCCTCAAATGCCAAAATTAGCCGCCGTTAAAGACGGTCCGGCAGTTGGTCGTGGTCAAAAAGTTGCTTATCTATTGATTGGCCAGGACTTGGGTCAGATTTCCGGACAATACGGTAAAGATGACTTAGAAACAATTATTACAACAACGGCGGCAAAAGTTATTTTAGCCCAAAACAACGAACAAACTGCTGAACGCTTCTCTAAGATGATTGGTACAAAAACAATTGAAGTTGCCAGTTCTTCAAGAACAGAGGGTGTTTCTCAACAAACAAATCCTTTTGCGGCTAATATTTCCCGCTCTTTACAAAGTTCTAACGTTGTCGGTGCCTCAGATATGATGAGTTTGGAAAAAACAAAACAATATGTTTTATTCCAAGGTTTCTTAAACAGGCCTATTTTGGCCGATGCACCTCGTTGGTTCTTAGACAAAGGCATGAAGAAAAAATGTGCTATGGGAGCCTCTCCTTGGGTTCCGTATTGGATTGTTGCCCAACGTGAAAATACAGATATGCAAACTCTTAAAATTTTAATGAAAGGGCAAATTGATGACTTGGAAGATGAGGTTAAAAAAGCCTAATGGATAACAAAATAACGCTTTCAGATTTTGAAAATGACGAAACTTTGTTGCCCTGGGACCAATTATTTTCTCCGGATGAGATTGGTTTAGATGAACTACAAGAGTCAACACAACCTACCTTTTCACCATTAAAAAGAGACCCTATAGAAGAATTACCGGAAAAAGATCAAGCGTATTGGGAAAAATTATTTAATGAAACAAATTTCCCCGGCATGGATTTAATGGCTGTTTCTTATTTTGGTTTATTTAATAATGATTTAATTGAACAACACGCACAATTAAAACGACTCATTCGCGATTTTGTCAGACTGCTCAGTTATAACTATGTAATGGATTTAAGATCGGCAGGCATCTCTGAAGAAGCCATCTTTTATATGAAAAAAGGTAAAATTCCCGAAAATTATACCGTCCATTTAAAATACCCATTGGAATACGGTGGAACACTTGATTTTAATAATCTGGTACTTATTCAAGATAAGCCTTTTCATGATATGATTCACTCATATATTAACCAACAAATGGTTACACCAAAAGGTATAAAAAATCCACCACTACTTTATGTACCTGTTCCTGTTGGAAAAGTTTACATTCCTTTCTCTTTATTCACAGGTTCTGGCGGAAAAAATAAACAAGATAGAAGTGTTTACGCAGGATTTTCCAAAGCTGCATTTGAAAAAATCGCATTGAAAAGTATGCCTGGGAGATAAATCATGAGAATTTTACATCAGGTTTTAAAAAAAATGTATCAAGAATCAGCTGTTTTTTTTCCCCCAGCAAAATACGCTGAAATTCACATGGTGAACACTATTCTAACACATGGCGGATTAGCACCATTACCACAAGATTACATTGATTTTTTAACTTTAACTGACGGCCTGTTTTTTAACGGATTAGAACTTTTTGCCACTCGTGAACATGAACGAGAAAAAGGAGCTTTTTTCCATAGAGGGATTACCCAAATGCAACGAACGTACGCAGATAACCCCACAATAAGCGGAAAAATAATTTTAGCCCAAGCCCCCGAAGAGCTTATCTTTTATGATTTTAAAAAGAAAGAATATCAGATTGTTGACAGATACAACTATTCTGTTTTTTTAAAATTTCCGCATTTTTTAGATGTGCTTTATTATTATGTTCGCATAATTATTGAAAAATAAGCATTACATCCTCTGAATTGTCCCCTGAAAACTTCTCTCTTCTACTATATCGGCTTCTTCGGCAGTTGCTGCTGCCTCCCCTTCATTAGATAAAATATCTCTATTAGGGATTTGGTGAACAGAAATCGGAACAATCCGCTTTGTATTATCCGGCATAAACCTTGAAACATACTCATATGCACGAACAACTTTTGAAAAAGCCTCTCTAGCCATATACATCGTTTCTGCATGCTCTTCTTTAGAAAGAGAGGCTGATAATTTTTTATTCGTCATTTCTAAAACATCTATATATTCCCTAACCGGATTAATTAACTTTGTTACAATTTCTATATGCGGATTTTGCTCATGGACAGAAACAATTTCAACAAACATTTCTCTAGCTTGTTTAACAAATGTCTGAACCTGTTTTCTATCTTCAAAATAAAGATCTCGCACAGCTTCATCCACCGCTTCTTGAGCTTTTAAAATAGCCAGCCGAGATTGTTCCATTAATTGAATATACTGAGCATCCGTTAATGTTTCTTTTATAGAAAGTTGATTAACAATGGAAAGTGCATCCTTAGCATTTTGCAAAAGGAATGCTGCCGAATCATTATCACCGGCATACAACTTTCCCTCTGCTGTTTTAACAGCTATCCTTGCATCCGTTATGGCCTTTTTAATACGAGCCGTTCTTTCTGTCAAAGTAATCTTAGCCAATTTTTCCTGTTCTTTTTGAAGTTGCTCGGCAATCTTCGTGTTCCCTTTTTGAACAATAGCTTCAACGGAATTGGATAAATCAACAAAATTTGAAAGATATACCGGAGCCGATTCCAGCCCTTTTAAAGTTAAAGCAAACGGCGGCAAATCCGGATAAGCCGCTAAAGATATCGGCACTGAAACATCTATATTTTTATCCACGATATTATAAATAACCTGCATTGGATTTGAATAGAACGTGTCAGCCTTTAAAGAGGTATCCATCATTTTTAAAACACCATTATCTATCGTAAAATTACCGGAAAGCGAATTAAGTGTTGTTTTGCCTGAATGTAAATAAGAACCTAAATCCGTGTCAAATTTATTTTTTGGCAATCTCTCCTTTATTGTTTTAGCAATTAAAGGTGTTATTTTTTGAATATCAGCACCAATCCACAGTGAATTTTCTATATTCATTTTCCCTTTGCCGGTAAGTTTTTTTCTCATTTCATTAGGAGATTGTCCGATAGAGTTAATTTCACCCGAAAGAGTCAATACTCCATTTCCAAAAGACGTTTTTGTACCCGTCAACAAATTGGCTCCCAAATCCAGACCTTGTATATCTATATCAGCATTCATTCTAGGAACATCATTCCACGAAAGGGTACCCGCAACGTTAAAAACGGAACCATCTTTAGAGGGTGTGCCGGACAATTTATTAAGTGTTAACATTTTGTCTTGTATACTAAAATCTACAATAGCATCTTTTAGTTCTTTATTACCCCACAAAATTTGCCCTGTTTCAAGTTTAAAAATAATCTGCCAAATATCTAAAAGAGAAAAATTAAAAGAATTATTACCGGCAGGACCTGTTGCAAAAATATTTTTAAAATCATTTAACATATATTTATCAACATCAAACGATGGCATTTGTACTTTTACATTAACAACTTTTTGTGAATCCGTATTTTTAACTTCCCCGTTCATTGTCAAATGATTCAATCCTATCTGAACATCAGCATCTGTAAATTTAAAACTTTTCGGTGTACCATTTAAGATTGTTTTAAATGAGAAAGCACCATCAATAGAATTATTGATTTTCTTTGTACCAATAACGGTTTTTAAAAATTGTTGAAATGTCGGATATAAAATTTCAAGTGTTAAATTATTTGCCGAAACATCATTTTGAGTATAAAAAAGTTCGCCCGATAAGCGTGTTTCTAAATCACCAATCGTGTTTGTCAATACACCGGTCCATACATCTTTATTTTCACTGGCCTGTAAACTTGCAACCAACGTATTTGTTTTATTTAAAAAACTATTATTAGAAACTAAATTGGCCCTATCTAAAAATATTTTTAATTCTTTTGTATTAAAATCAAAACGAATATTATTAATTTTGGCATTTTCCGTACCAATATTTTCCACATCGCCGGCCGCTAAAAGGGTTGCCATTGCTGCACCGGAAACCCGAAGTTCTGCTAACTTTAACAATCCGTTTAATAATGAGCCCGATAACTTTCCGCTTCTAATCGGCAGATTGCGAACGGTAACATCCTTTAAATCAACATTAAAATTGCTGTTAAACTTTGTTAAATAATCCGCATTTACAAAATATGTTTTAATCGCCGGTATAACATCTAAAATATCCATCTTTTCCTTAGCGGGTTTATAAGGAATAAAATTATCAACATTCACATTCTCAACCTTACCGTTAAAATGGATTGTTGGCTTTACACCTTTTTGTATATCAAACTTTCCACTCAAACGTGAATCCTCTACTTCAAAACTTTCAATATCTGCACTTATCTTTTCCGGCCAAATATCAACAAGTCCTTTAAACGTTGCCGATTTTAACACATGCGGATTCATCCTTTTTGTATCTACAAATGGAGAAATAAATGATTTTAAATCTTTTGTTTGACCGGTTACATTCAATGAAAGCCCTGTTTCATCCTCTTGTATTTTTGTAAATCCCATCGCAGAGATTTCAGTATTACCAGCAAACAATCCTTTCAAAGAATTAACCGTAATTTTAGGACCCGTTTTATCCAATGACAATTCAACATCTTTAATTGTTTTGCCTTTATAACTCATTGTAATAGCATTGGCTTTTAATGAAAAATCAGGAAGTTTTGTATCCGTCAATTTTAATTTTTCTAAATCGGACAAAATATCTTTCCACTGTTCATAATCAAATTTTGTAAAAGAAAACGAGGTGTCATAAAACATATTATTATTTTTCTTTTCACGTGTAACCGATAAATTTAAAGAAACGGCATCAACACTATCACCAAATCGTAGTGTTAAATTTTTTAATCCATCTACACCATTAACGCTCGTATATGTTAATCCGCCATCTACCGGAACGTTTAAACTTTCGTCTAACGGTTTTAAATTCAGCGATTTTAATATTTCATTTGGCCGTTGGATTGAAAAAGAGCCACTTGCGGTTAAATTCAACTTTTTTTGCATCGTTGAGAATTCACCAGTCATATCTAATGACACACTCTTATCTTTAGCCTTCATCGAAAATGTAAAAGGAACCGGCACATCAGATTGCAACTGATTGACATTTAATGATGTTAAATAAGATATACCTCCCTTTTGGACTGACCCGTCAAAAACATAAGGTCCGTGAAGTGAATTTAAACTAAGCCGTCCATTTACATTTGTTATTTCCATCGCGGTATCTGTTACTGCATTTGTATAATTAATAACACCTTCTTTGATATACAAATTAGAGATACTTGTTTCTATAAAACTTTTTTTAGAAGAAAAATCTGAAGTTTCTAATGTCTTTTTTGATAAAAACGGGAAATTCCAATTAACTGTACGAGCATCCATTCTTTCTAAATAAAAAATAGGATTTTCCAGTTTAATTTCATCAATTACCGGGGGTTGTTTCAGTAATGACTTCCATGTCAATTGGATGGAAACTTTTGGAATTGAAACCATAACACCACGCGTACTACCCTTTACATTTGAAAGAGTAACATCATTTAAAATAATCTCAGGAGACGGAACCCAAGAAACAAAAGTCGGTCCCATAACGGTGAATTCCCGTCCGGTTAATTCAGAAATAGCTCTAACAATCTGTTTTTGTAAGCCATCAGCATTAAAAGAGCGAGCGACAAAAAAACCTAAACCACCCACTATAACAACCAAAAGGAATAATACTGTTAATAAAAATTTTTTCATATTGTCTCCCCGATTATCAAAAAAGAAGATATCCCCCATCTCTTTAATATCTTATACTATACCATATCTTTTTGAAACTTCAATATGTTTTTTAAATATTTTTCTTCCAGAAAAAAGGAAAAAACAAAATCAAAACAGCCACAAATTCCAAACGACCCAAAAGCATTAAAAAAGACAAAATCAAAAGTGCCGGTAACGGTAATTGTGCAAATGTTTTGTCTGGACCGATTTCATTGCCAAGAGCAGGTCCAATATTAGATAAAGCACTTAAAGCTCCTGAAAAACTTGTTATAAAATCAAGTTCACAAAGAGAAAGAGCTATTGTTCCAAATAAAAGACAAATCAAATAAAGTCCAATAAACGTTAAAACTCCAAATACAACATCTTCTGCTACAGGGTTTTCCCCATATCTTGGAACAAACACACCATGCGGTCTAGCTATGCTTTTTAATTTGACATGAATAATTTTAAGCAAAACAGAAATTCTAAACATTTTAATTCCGCCACAGGTTGATCCCGTACATCCGCCAGGGAACATTAAAAACATAAAAAAGGCAACCGCAAAAACACCCCATAACTGATAATTATCAAGTGTAAACCCGGTTGAAGTTAAAATTGAAACAACAGCAAAAACAGTTGTCCGAAGAATTTCAGAAAGATATTCGTTATCAAAAGAGACAAGCTTCCACCTTAAAAAACTTAAAACAAGCACACTGATGATTAAAAGATAAACATAAAATTTAATTTGTTCATTCTTGCGAATGACAGCAAAACGATTTTGAAAAAGATAAATTCCCATCATTAACGGAAAACCACCCCAAAACATAAAAAGAATCAGCACCCACTCAATAAGCGGACTGTTAAAATAAGCAATAGAGGTATCATGCGTTGAAAAACCACCGGTCGCAACAACACTCATTGCGTGATTTATAGCATCAAAAAAACTCATGCCCGCCAGTTTCAGAGATAAAGTAGCAACAAGGGTTAACACAAAAAAGTAAATTAAAATACCCGATACATTTTGAAAAATACTCGGAGCATCCCTATCCGATTCACCTGAAACTTCTATGTTGAACAACTGCATACCACCAATACGTAACGTCGGCAAAATCAAAATCGCTACAACCAAAATACCTAAACCACCCATCCAATGCGTCAATGAACGCCAAAATAATAAACCGTCTGGCAATTCATCTAAATTGGTAAAAATAGTCGCTCCGGTTGTTGTTAAACCCGAAACAGATTCAAACAAAGATTTAACAAAACCCAATTGGTAAGCTGAAAAAAAATACGGTAGCGAACAAAATAAAATATAAAAAAACCATACAAGCGTCGTTGTTACAAACATTTCTTTTGTTTTTAAAGCTGCTTGATTTTGATCTGTCGCCAACAAAAAAATACTACCCGATGCAACAGTTAAAGCTGCTGTAGCAAAAAAAATAAAAGCCGAATCCCTATTTCCGGCAAAAAAATCAATCCCTGCAGGCAATGTCATTGTGAACCCACACAAGACAATCATAAATCCAATAATAGAAAAAATCGGTTGCCATCTCATTTTTTTATCCTTAAAGTTATTGTTAGTTTAATTTTATTTCTTTTCAAAATCAATAAAAAAGTGTAAAATATATTACCATTTAAAAGAGGTTGAAATGTATTTTGATGCCCACATTCATTTATTAAACCATACCACCTTGGAATTAGCCAGAGAAAAACAGGTGCGTTATTTTATTTTAAATGCAACAACACATCAAGAATGGCACTCAATTTTATCTTTAGCAAAAAACGAAAAAGAGGTTTATCCCTGCATCGGTATACACCCTTGGTTTATAGATACAACACCTCCATTTTGGGAAAAAGAAATGGAAAAATTATTGGCCGAAAATCCATTTTTAATGATCGGAGAGATTGGTCTTGATTACACAAAAGGGAACAAAGAAAAACAAAAAAATATTTTTGAAAATTGTTTACGCTTAGCAATCACATACAACAGGCCTGTTCATATTCATTGTGTAAAAGCATGGCATGACATTTTATATTTTTTAAAAAAGTATCCCACCCTTAAAATTCTTTTTCATAAATTTTCGGCCAGCCCTGATGTTATTCATAAATTAAAAGATTACAACATCTATTATTCCCTTCAAACAAATCAAAATTTAGATTTATTACCAGCGGATAAAATATTGGTTGAAACAGATAGCCCCTCTCATGAAAAACAACCGAGAGACATCATTCAAATAGTGAAACATCTTGAAATATCTCCGGATATTCTTTTATCAAATTTTAAAAATTTTATTACCCCTTTTGATAAATTAATCACAACAAAGGATACTAAAAAATGACGGAAAATAAAGACAATAGAACCTGTTTGCTTTTAGGAGAAGAAAACATTAAAAAACTAAAAAAAGCAACTGTTTTAGTTGCCGGATGCGGTGCTGTCGGAGGTTTTGCATTAGAAGCTCTCGTCCGTGCCGGAATCGGCAATCTGATTATTATTGATTTTGACGTGTTTGATGAAACCAACTTGAACCGACAACTTTTTGCCACAAATAAAACACTCGGACAATTAAAAACAAGTGCTGTTAAAGAACGTCTTTTAAGTATCAATCCCCACCTAAATATTACCGAAAAAAACATCAAAATTTCAGCAGAAACACTTCCTGATGTTTTTGATAAAACACCGGATTATATTATTGATGCCATTGATTCCGTTAATGCAAAAAGTTTGTTAATAGAAGAAATAATTAAACGAAAAATTCCATTTGTTTCCGCAATGGGTGCCGCCTTAAAAACAGACTTATCTAAAATAAAAATCACCTCTTTTCATAAAACGATAGAATGCCCTCTCGCAGCCTTTGTCAGACAACGCCTAAGACGCAGAGGCGTGTCATTAAAATTTCCTGTTGTTTTTTCAGATGAATGTGTTTCTGACAAAAAAGCTCTTGCAAAAGAAACTGATCAAAAAACAGGTCGCAGACCAATGGGATCGCTTGTAACAGTTACAGGTATTTTTGGGCTAATGTGTGCCCATGAGGCTATCAATCATTTAACACAGACACCCTAATCTAAACATTAAAAATAAGTTTATTATCTTTAACCGTTACAAAAACTTTATCGCCCTCTTTAACAGTACCATCTAATAATTTTAAAGCCAAAGGATTTTCAATTTCTTGTTGAAACACGCGCTTCAACGGGCGGGCACCAAACTCTTTATCATACCCTTGTTCCGCCAATAAATCTTTTGCTTTATCATCCAAAGAAATTAAAATTTGTTTATCCGCCAATCTAGCCGATAATCTTTTAACCTGAATATCTACAATTTGCCTGATATCTTCTTTTTTCAAGGCATTAAAAACAATAATTTCATCCAACCTATTAATAAACTCAGGTTTAAAAAAGCTTTTAAGCTTTAAAAGCATGTCATTTCTATCTGAAGAGGTAACTAAATTAGAAGTTAAGATTAAAAACGTATTTTTAAAATCAACTGTTCTTCCTTGACCGTCTGTTAAATGCCCCTCATCTAAAACTTGTAATAAAACATTAAACACATCCGGATGGGCTTTTTCCACCTCATCAAACAAAATCACCTGATAAGGTCTGCGTCGCACCGCTTCTGTAAGTACACCTCCCTCATCATACCCAACATATCCCGGAGGAGCCCCGATCAATCTTGAAACTGCATGTTTTTCCATATATTCAGACATGTCAATACGGATAAACGCCCGCTCTTCATCAAATAAAAAGAGAGCTAACGCCTTAGCAAGTTCTGTTTTTCCAACTCCTGTCGGCCCTAAAAACAAAAAAGAGCCGATGGGTTTATTTGGATCATTTAAACCGGAACGAGATCTTAAAACAGCATTTGAAACTGCCACAACCGCGTCTTTTTGCCCAATAACGCGTTTACTTATTTCCTCTTCCATTTTTAAAAGTTTTTCTCTCTCACTACCCATTAATTTATCTGTCGGAATACCCGTCCATTTTGAAACAATACCGGCAATTAAATCCGGTGTAACAACTTCTAGAGCAGATTGTTTTTGATTTTCGGTTTCTAAAAAAGAAATCTTCTTTTCAAGTTCAGGTATTTCTTTATATTGCAATTCTCCTGCTCTTTCATATAAACCGTCCCGTAAAGCCATATCAACATCCGTTTTTGCTCTATCCAATTTTTCCCGAAGCAGATTCATCTCTTGAATATTGTGTTTATGCCTATTCCATTCCTGATTTTCTTCTATAGATTTTTTCTCTAAAGAAACAATTTCTTCTTCAATCTTTTTCAATCGCTCTTTTGAAACAGTATCTTTTTCTTTTTTTAATGCTTCTTTTTCAATTTTAAGCTGGAGTAACCGCCGATCCAACTCATCTAAATGCTCCGGTTTTGAATCAATAGCCATTCTAAGTTTACTAGCTGCCTCATCCATTAAATCAATCGCTTTATCCGGCAAAAAACGATTTGTAATATATCTATCTGACATAGTTGCTGCCGCGACCAATGCCGCATCAGCAATTTTAACGCCATGATGTAACTCATATTTTTCTTTAATCCCTCGTAAAATTGAAATCGTCTCTTCTACTTTTGGTTCTCCCACATAAACCGGTTGAAAACGACGTGCAAAAGCCTGATCTTTTTCTATATACTTTTGATATTCTTTAAGTGTTGTTGCTCCAATACAATGTAATTCCCCCCGGGCCAATGCCGGTTTCAACAAATTAGAGGCATCCATTGAACCTGTATTAGCACCAGCACCAACAACTGTGTGCATTTCATCAATAAATAAGATGACATTACCGTTTGCACTTTTAACTTCATCTAAAACGGCCTTTAAGCGTTCCTCAAATTCACCTCTATATTTAGCACCCGCAATCAATGCCCCCATATCAAGACCCATCAATCGCTTATGTGAAAGCGTTTCCGGCACATCTTTATTTACAATACGCAAAGCCAATCCCTCAACAATAGCCGTTTTACCAACGCCCGGCTCCCCAATTAGTATCGGATTATTTTTTGTCCGACGAGATAAAACCTGTATGGTATGTCTGATTTCTTCATCCCGCCCGATAACAGGGTCTAATTTACCCTCCTTTGCTCTTTGCGTAAAATCAGTTGCATATTTTTTAAGGGCATCAAAATTATCTTCAGCCGTCGCCGACTGTGCTGTCCTGCCCTGACGCATTTGATTAATAACTTCATTTAATTTTTTGCTGTCAATCTGATAATTACCACTTAAGACCAATGCCTGAAGTAAACGCTCAACCGTTATATAAGAATCATGGGCTTTATCAGCAATCTGTTGGGCCGTATCTAATAATTTTAAAAAATCCTGAGATAAAGAGGTTTGAATTCCCTGCCCTTGCACTTTTGGAATTTTAACAAATTCATCTTCAATTTTTTGATGTAGAAGGGGTAAATTTACACCTGTTTTTGTCAATAGCGAACTTGCCATTCCTTCTTTATCATCTAAAAGAACTTTAAAAAGATGTATCGGTAGCAAAAACTGATGATTATTTCTAACCGCCAATGATTCGGCTGATTGAATAAACCCTTTACTTCTGTCTGTTAATTTTTCTTGATTCATAAAACACCTCTTTCTTTTTTTTACACATAGGTAAATATGTGTTTTTTTTCAAGTGGGAAATATCTAAAAGATGGATTTTTTCTTCTTGTATTCTCAAAGAAAAATCTTATTTTTTTAAAGTTATAATCACATAAAGGAGAAAAAAATGAAAAAATTATTTTTATGTACAGCCTTTTTTACTTTTGTCCTATCAATAAATGGATTGGCACAAACAATGCCTTCTATGACAAAATCTGAAATAAAAGCAGAAATGCAGGCTGACAAAGATCAAATAAAAGAAATGAAAAAAGAATATAATGAAAAAAGAAGAAAGGAATGGGTGATTATAGTGATACATCCAGTAAAACTATTTTGGGGAGTTAGGGCGACTCTATATGGCTTGTTTTTTCAAAAAATAGGTAAATTTACATATATAGGTAAGCCTTGCTTTTTAGAAGGAATAAGAAAAATAAAAATTGGAAATAAAACAAGGATTTTTCCGGGTATACGTATACAAGCGATAGGAAATGGAAAGGTAGATATTGGCAATAATGTTGCTATAGAACAAAATTGTCATATAACATCTGCTGAATCTTGTTTAGTGATAGAAGATAATGTAACAATAGCAGCGAATGCATTTATTACTAATATTGATCATGAGTATAAAGATATTACAAAGAGCGTATTAGAACAAGAACTTATATATAAAACAACCAAAATAGGAGAAGGATCTTTTATAGGATATGGCGCTGCAATTCAAGCAGGAACAATATTAGGTAAACATTGCGTTGTTGGAACTAATGCGGTTGTAAGAGGAACTTTTCCGGATTATTCTGTTATAGTTGGATGTCCTGCTAAAATTATAAAGAAATTTAATCTTGAAACTCAAATGTGGGAGAGATGTTGATGAAAAGCATGAATATAGAAAAAAAAGAAATATCTGTTGTTATTCCAGCGTATAATTGTGAAAAAAGTATAAAAGCAACTTTAGATTCTATTTTTTCCCAAACTTTTAAAGAATATATAAAAGAAATCATTGTCATAAATGATGGTTCAACTGATAATACAGGAAAAATTATAGAAGAATATAAAAATACTGCAACAATTAAATTAATTACGAAAAACATACTTAATATGGGGGTTTCAAATGCAAGAAATACAGGAATTAATATTGCTACTGGAAAATGGATTGCACTTTGTGATTCTGATGATGTGTGGTTACCTCAAAA
>CALCTR010000043.1 GCA_937906925.1 uncultured Alphaproteobacteria bacterium | reverse complement strand
GGCTGCTGCCTTCTTCGCATGGGATATGCAGTCCGCTCTGTGCCATCAGTGTAAGTAAACCGACGGTTTTAAGAGCAACGGTTTTGCCGCCAGTGTTGGGCCCGGTGATGACGATGCCTTTATAGGTTTCATCCAGTTCAAGATCCAGTGGAACGCAGGAAGTAGCGTTCAGCAGAGGATGCCGCGCTTTTCGCAGAATCAGCTTGCGGAAATGGTCGGCGTTTCCCGAAACACAATCAGCTCTATCGAAACCGGACAGTTCAGCCCCACGGCAAAACTCGCGCTTGTCATTTGCTACGCGCTGGATAAGAAGTTTGAAGAACTGTTTTATTTTTTGATGAAAATGAAAAAAAGTTGAAAAAATATAAAAAATTAACTAATTTGTTTTTAAAATATGATTATAATTTTAATGATATAAGTTTAGGAAATGTTGTTGGGTCTAATATTTTCAATACTTTGTTTATTATCAATCCCATTGGTTAAAAACAACCGGTCTTTAAAGGCGGTCCACTGCCATTTTGCCGAGGTGAAAGAGATTTTTTCATTTAAGCGAGAAAGATTGTTTAAATACACAGCCGAAACGGTGGAATAATCCCCCTTTTGGCTGATTTCATAAATCATATTCCCCGCTACGGCAAAAAGCTTATCCCCCCCTGTTTGGTTTTTATAGGGGATAATTGTTTTGACTTCAAACGGCAATGTCGCATGTTTTTTATATCCCTTTCTTAACCTGACACAGCTAGATGCCGGAATATAATTATCCATCACAATGGCCTCATTTGACGGCATCGTGTCATAGCTTGAAACCGTATTTAACCCACCGACCGGTGCCGGCAATGTGGCACTTAAACTGTGATTTGTTTGCCGATTAGGCCGTCTTTTGACTGATAACATGAACGCCTCCTAAGTTGTTTAATCCTCCCCAAAAATCCCCGACACCGGAACCTAACAAAGAGATATTTTCAATCATCCTGTCGGCACTGTAGGCTTTTTTCAGCTCTTTTATATACTCTTGATACTCCTCATCATAGGGCATACCGTTTCGTTTATACCACCGCCAAATCAGCCCCAGTTTAATCAAATACGCATCAAAAACAGGGATGTCCGTATCCTTTAACAGCTCTGAGCGATAGATACGTTCGCCGTTTTTTAATTCCGGCTCTGACACGATGTTTTTGGTCTGATACTGAAAGATGATTTTTGACCCGACCGGTGGCAGGTGAATAAAATGAAACGCATTGTTTCTAAAATAAAAGCATTCTCCTAATGGATTGTTTTTAAAAGATTTTGTCCGCATATACGATTCGGGTGAAACCGAACCGATAACCTTTTTTCCCGCGTCTTGGATATAAACAGTATCCGCCACCAGTGAAAAAAAGTCTTCACATATCTCGTTTAAGGGATAGATTGTCTGCCCGTCTAAGATATAAAAAGAACCGGTCCGCATCGTCTGCGACCAGTTAGCATACCGCCTGACGGATTCAAAGGCATCTCGCAACAGGCTTAAGAATAAAATGCTTTGTGTGTTTGTCTTGTTAAAAAGTGTTTCCGGCTGTTCTGTACCCACAATCGCAGCCACATCTTGAGCAATGGTTAATATGTTCATTTGGTAATTTCCTTTTGTTATGTGGTTTAAAGGCTCCACCGCCGGTATGTTTAAATCGTGTTTTATGTGGTATCTAAGAGTAAATCAGCTCCTTTGGGT
>CALCTR010000042.1 GCA_937906925.1 uncultured Alphaproteobacteria bacterium | reverse complement strand
TTAAATCCAACATGTTGCGAACATTTTCTTTTCTCGGAACCAAAAAAATCCATGGGCAAAGAACATTATCTTCAAATAAAACCGTTGAAAATTCTAAATCACAAACATAAGCTTTTTTTTGAAGTGATGGATGCAGTGTGAACATGACTTCTCCCTATTTTTAAATTAAAAGTTAAATGTGAAAACTGTTCAGTCGTATATGTCGGTTTGACACCATGACGTTGATAAAGCATATCTAATGTAACACCTTGTTTAACAAAATCACCGGTAATACCTGTTTTGGTTACAAGCAAAGTTCTAAGACCTGCTTTTGTCGCTCCAAGAACATCTGTTTCCACCGTATCGCCAACCATAACGGTTGTTTCTTTTTTAGCATTAGCAATCTCTAAAGCATAATCAAAAATATAGGGATAAGGTTTACCAAACCAATAAACTTCTCCACCTATTTCTTCATAATACTTGCCGGTAGAACCTTGTGTTAAAACCTGTTCACCTTTAGACATAAAAGTTAAATCAGGATTGGCACAAACCGCTTTAAGACCCAAAGATTTAGCCTTGTTTAAAAGAAGAGCCTGCTCTTTAAACCGAGCCTCTCCTTCTTGCGGTGTTACGGCACCAAGACCGCTCAAATAAATACAATCAGCTTTTTCCAATTCCTCCGTTTGATGTAAGGAAACCTTCTCAAACAAGGGGATATTAGGTGTGCCGACAACAAAAAAACGATAATCTTTTTTGCCGGTAATCTTTTCAAAAAAGCCATCATTTACAACATGATGAAATGTTTCTCCTGACGTTAAAACATCATCAAAATGAACTCCCTCTATCAGTCCTTTTTTCTTTTGACTTTCAATAAAGGGGCGTTTTAAAACAGTTGCATTTGAAAGAAGAACAATTTTTTTACCTGAAGCCTTTAAATTTTTTAAAAAGTCAAGCGTTCCGTCATAAAAATTGCTTCCGTCCCACAACAGACCGTACATATCTAAAAAGTAGCAATCACAATCTTTAATCTCATGAACAGAAGTAATATGTTGCGGTTGTTTTTTTTTACTTTTCAACATACCCTTCTAATCCTTTTTTGCATAAGTGATAGTTGTCTTTTGCTTCACGGATTAAACGCCTGGCTTCTGCCGGACCTTGCAACGTTTCAATTTTTACCTCTTTTTGTTCCAAAACTTTATAATCCTCAAAAAAGCGTTGAAGCGTTTTTAACAAATGAGGCGGTAATTGGTCAATATGTGCATAGCAATTATATTCTTGATCGTCAACATTGATGGCAATAATCTTATCATCAGATTCACCACCATCAACCATTTTCATCACCCCGATAGGACGGGCTCGCATAATACATAATGGCGTAACAGGAAATTGACTTAAAACCAAAATATCCAACGGGTCATTATCATCTCCATATGTTTTAGGAATAAAACCATAGTTGGCGGGATAATGAACAGCACTGTACAAAATACGGTCAACTTTTAGCAAACCGCTTTTTTTATCTAATTCATACTTTATCTGAGAACCCTTAGGCACCTCAATAATTGCCGGAATGATATCCGGAAAATCGGGGTAATGTTCTACTTCATGCCATGGATGCATTTTTTATCCTTTCTAAAATTATTGGCTTAAAAAAGCCTTTTTATGCCACATAGTTTACCATGTTGCTTTGTTTTGTCAAGTTTAAAAAAATTTAAAGTAAAAACTTTTTTCTTTTTATTTTTTATTTTTCGTGATACGCTGTTTATATTGTTAATACACTAAAGGAGATTAAACATGATTGCTTTATTAGTACTACTTATCGGAGCTGTTCTTTTTGGTTTTTATGTAATTGCCATATACAATGGGCTTGTTACAAAAAGATTTCGCACAAAAGAAGCTTGGAGTACGGTGGAAACACAACTCAAACGTCGCTACGATTTAATTCCCAATTTGGTTGAAACGGTTAAGGCTTATGCTAAACATGAGTCTAAAACCTTAGAAAGTGTTGTTTCTGCCCGCAATATGGCAATGAGTATTAAGGATACAACAGTCCAAAAAGAGCAGTATGAAAATATGTTGACAGGTACCCTTAAATCTTTATTCGCAGTTTCTGAAAATTATCCGGATTTAAAGGCTAATCAAAACTTTATGGAGTTACAACAAGAACTTGAAGATACCGAAAATAAAATTCAGGCCTCTCGTCAATTTTATAACACGGTTGTTCTGTCATATAACACAGCTCTTTCCATTTTTCCAAATAACATTATTGCCGGTATGTTTAAATTTGAAGCAGAAAGATTTTTTGAATTAGAAGAAACAGAGAAAAAAGCTGTTCACCAAAGTGTTAAAGTTCAGTTTTAAGGATAACAATGCAAAAAACAGTTTATGACCACATTGCGGTAAACAACTTTAAAACGTGGGTGTTGGTAGCTTTATTTCCAATATCATTGGTTGTTCTTTTTGCCATGGTATTGTTTTTTTTGTTGGTTATTACAGCTGAGCCTGCTACTGATTATCGTATTATCTTAAATACAACTATTTATAACGTAAAACACTTTTCTTTTTGGGTGATGGGAATAGGTGTTTTGTGGATGGGAATTGTTTGGTTTTTTGGGGGCGATATGATGCTTAGCTTTGCTGGAGCCAAAGAATTAACCCCCGATGAAAAAGCTAACAGAAAACTTTTTCGTCTTGTTGAAACAACAGCACTAGCTGCCGGTTTGCCATGTCCCAAAGTCTACCTTATAGAAGACGAATCTTTAAATGCTTTTGCAACCGGCAGAGATCCTCATCATGCAGCTGTTTCACTCACAAGCGGTATTGTTAAAAAACTATCTCCGCTTGAGCTACAAGGTGTTATAGCTCACGAGCTGGCTCATATAGGCAATAGAGATGTAGCTCTTAATATGATGTTAATTTCAGGGGTAAGTATCTTTGGTTTTTTGGCAGAAATTCTTTTTAGATTTCAAGTTTCCGGTTCTTCGCAACGCAACAATGACTCTAAAGGATCTTTTGGTCTGATTATTATTGCAACAGGAATTACTTTTATGCTGTTTCATGCAGTTATAGCCCCGTTGCTTAGACTTGCAGTGTCAAGAACACGCGAATATGGTGCTGATTCAACCGGTGCTCTTATTACACGCAACCCCCAAGCGCTTGCCGATGCTCTGAAAAAAATCAGTCAAGATGCCCGTGTAGAGGTTTTAGACTCTGCTAAACAAATGGCGGTAGCCTGTATTTATACCCCGCTAAAAGTAGAGGCATTTTCACTGACCTCAACCCATCCGCCGGTAGAAGAGAGAATTAAAAGGCTTGAAGAAATGGCGGGTAAAATGAGTAACTCAAAATAAAAGGAGGATAAATGACAGAAGAAATAAATACACGACCCAGTTGGGATGAATATTTTATGGAGGTAATGCACGCTCTTTCTAAACGGGCAACATGCAATCGCGGAAAGACGGCTTGCTTGATTGTAAAAGATAATCATATTGTAGCTTCCGGCTATGTCGGCTCTCCTCCGGGGTTACCGCATTGTGATGAGGTTGGGCACTTAATGAAACAAGTTGTTAATGAGGATGGCAGTATCTCAGAACATTGTGTCAGAACAATTCATGCCGAACAAAATGCTATCTGTCAGGCGGCTAAACGTGGAGTATCTGTTGAAGGCGCAACCCTTTATTGTAAACTGGCTCCCTGCAGAACTTGTGCAATGCTCTTGATTTCTTGCGGTATTAAACGAATTGTTGCGGAATATAAATATCACAAAGGTGCCGAATCAGAAGAGATGTTTAAAGCCGTTGGTATAGAAATAAAATACATCAATGATGAGGTATTAAAATATAAATAATAGGTACCCAACAAAAAAGACTCGGAAAAATCCGAGTCTTTTTTAAAATATATCCAATCCGTCAATAATTACATCTGCCACATCATAAATTTTTATAAAATCATCTTTGATGAGCGTTGTTTTTACATGTGTGTTGGTGCAATGAATTTTCTTAATTAAACCGGATTTTTTAAACTTTTCAATAGCACCGTCAACAAACACCCCATGAACACAAACAATATAAATATCCTTTGCTCCAACGGATTTATAGGCTTCTGCAGCCTTAATAATGGAAGAACCGGAGCGTATCATATCATCAAAAATAACCACAGACCTATCTTTGACATCCGCATTTAAAGCCACGATTTCTGTTTTAGAGCCGGAGATACGTTTTTTCATAATATATGCGGTATCTAAACCTAACTCATTACCCATTTTTTCAATCCATTTGGCACGGCCCATATCTGCTGATGCTAACACCATATTTTCGCCACAATCGGCTATCATTTTTTTGATGATGTACCATGAAGTTAAGTGAACCGGATGAATTGAATTTTCAAAATAATACTGTGTCCCTTGCGAGTGTAAATCCATCATGTAGATATGATTTCCCTGTGCTGATGTCGGGATAGAACTTAATAGACCGGCAATGTTTTTTGCTGTTACGGCTTCTCCGTGTTTAACGGCCCGTTCCATTGTGGAATATCCGAAATAAGGGATAACCAGATGTAGCTCTGAGCATCCCTCTCGCACTAATGTTGAACACATATTATACGCATCAAAAATTGCCGAATCATCTACTGTACCACAAATATAAACGGCAGGTTTCCCTCTGATATATTCAGGCTTTTCAATCCGCCAATAATGCTCTCCATCCGGAAAAGTTTGCGTTTCAACTTTAATATCAAAAAATCGTACATCTTTTTTTAATATACTGTTTTTTAAATACCGATATTGGTTTGAGGATAACAAATTAATCATATGCTACTTCCTTTTAAAATAAATTTTTTTAAGTGTACTCTTTTTTTATCAAATTGTAAAGAACGAGATAGTCCTAAACCCCTCCTACCTTGCGATTAAACTTATCTGTGCATTTTAAAATCTGAAAGTCATAAAACCACCCACACACATGCCCTTTTGAATGAGAGAGTGTTTTTCCCAAATCCCATTCCTCTTCTAAAAGGCGAACCAAATACTTTAAGTCTTTCATTAAAAAAGGTCTTATTTGAAACATTTTGTTCTTCTTTAAAAATTGAGGATACAAATAACAAAAAAAATTGTCAAGAAAGAGGCTGAAAGATGCTTCTTCTTACATTGCAATGGATTATTATTTATTTTTTTAAGGTGATTTAAATATGGTAAAGAGAGAGTTTTTATCAGATGAAATAAGCAAACAGAAATTATGTTGAAATTGTATTTCTAATACAGTAAAATAAAAAGAAAAGAGGACTTAAAGTGATGGTAACGATAAAAAAAGAATATAAAATCGCTATTACAGGTTCACATTCTACGGGAAAAACCACATTGGCAAGAGCTTTATCACAAGTTCTTGAAATACCATATACAAATAGAGATAAAGCTATCTCAATAGCTCATAAAATTGCCCCCGGAAAAACAATGGAGCAGCTATCTGCAAAAGAGCATTGGAAAATTCAGTTGGAAATTTTAAAAGGTTATGAAAAAATGTTAAATGAAACCCGCTGTTTTGTCTCAGATGCATCTGTATTTACATGGGAAGCCTATACAAAATTATTTGTAAAAGATGATAATTTAAAAAAAATTTCACAATATATTCAGTGTAAAGATGTATTAACAGAATTAAAGAAAAAATATACACATGTATTTTATTTGCCGCCTGAGATACCATTAGAATTTGATGGATTTAGACCCCAATCAAATGTGTCCCGTTTAGATATTGATAAACTTATTTTAAAGGAATTATCTGGCACTCAATATTTTACATTAACAGGGTCTGTTGCTGATAGAATTAAAATGGCACAAGATATTTTAAGAAAATAATTCAACAAGATTAGATTTTCTTTAATTCTTAATTGAATTTGTAACGATATTGCTTTTGCGTATAAAATATAATAATACTGGTGTATTAAAATGCTTAATTCAGGAGGATATAATGAGTGATATTTCTAAGACGAATAGAACAATAGTAAATCTGATTAAAACTACAGATTTGTTTGGTAATAAAGGGGTTTCTGGTGGTATAGTGAAATATAAGACAGGCAAAGGAAAAAAAACAATAATACAATGATGAATACAAAACATCTTTTCTTTATTTTTTTACCTAAGGATAAATAAAATATTCTTTTTTTCAAACTGTTCAAGAACGGGAACAACGGTTGTTTTAATATGAGATAAAAACTGTTGCTGATTGTAAAAAAAATCTGGCATTATCTTGTTCTTTTCTTAGTATTTTGATAATACATGGTAAGTGTAAAAACAAACATGACAAGAAATAAACTTAGCGAAGCAAGGAATATGACTCCTGCTTCCGGACTTTCCAATAACACATAGGCCAAATAACATATATCAGAAACCATCCAGGTCAACCAACTTGTTAAACTGATATCTTCCGCTGATTTAGTTTTAATCAGTTTTATTATTTGTGGTATATATGCAAAAACTTCTAATATCGTAACAATAGATATAAGTGCTAATGCAATAATAACATTCATGCTGTTTCTCTTGTTTTCTGTGATACATTAACAAGAAAAAACTATAATGCTTTTTTATAAAAAAGCAATAAATATTTTATCAATTAATCTATCCAACGTAACCAATAAAAACATACTCCGAAAGGGACTTTATTAGTTGGAACAAGTTCACAGTTAACTTTATGATTTTTCAAGTTCAGATATTTGTTTGTCTATTGTTTCTTTAAGTTTTTTACAAAACCATTCAATAAAAGTAAAGCTAAAAGATCCAGCTTCTTTCTCATAAAGTCGTGAAGTAGCAAAATATTCCCTTACATTATCTAAATTATTGTCGAATTTTAACGGATTGTCATATGATTCTCTAATCTTTTCTTGTATATCTTTTGGAAGTAAATTAAATAGTTCTTTTAAATTGTGAACTTTAGGATGAGAAATATCTAAACAATGTAAAAGTGTTTTTAGATAAAATATATACAGGCATTGAAGCGTTCTAGATAATAAAGATTGTTTTAACATTCGTACAAACAACAATAATTTATCGTAAATAAAAGAAAGTCGCCAAGAATGGCGACTTATCTGTTTTGGTTGGAGACGTTTGGTAATACAAGAATCTATTTTATCTGTTATTTAAAGTACATTTCTTTGGTG
>CALCTR010000041.1 GCA_937906925.1 uncultured Alphaproteobacteria bacterium | reverse complement strand
AAAAAATACTTATGTATAATGAAGAAATATTAGATGGATATAATAGAGAAAAGTATAGTTATGATAATATCTTTAAGACTAATAATAAAGTAGAAAATAGTAATGTAAAAGCTGAACTTCCAGTAGTAAAAAAAGAAGGTTTCTTTACTAAAATATGGAGAAAATTAAAAGGATTACTTTTAAAGGATACAAAATTTCTTCTGATAAAAATTACACGAGTATGTATACTGCGTAGACCACAATCTGGCAGTGTATTTACGAAAATGTCTAAAGAAATGTGAGGGAAGATAAATGACAGAAATGCTGTTAAGTGCTGCAATTGGCTATGGAATTGGACAATTAAGTCCGGCTGCGCTGATCTCAAAATTGAAAAATAAAGATTTGCGTGAAAACGGAACCGGTAATTTAGGTGCGACAAATACGATGCTTGTATTTGGAAAAGCCTACGGAATTGCGGTCATGATTTTTGATGTATTAAAAGCATATATCGCCATTAAGATTGCAAAAGCTTTATTTCCAAAGTTTGTATTTGCAGGTTTGGCAGCAGGATGTTTTTCGGTGATTGGTCATATTTTTCCAGCTTATTTAAATTTCCGCGGTGGAAAGGGTGTTGCAACTTTTGCCGGAATGATGCTTTCTTATGATATTAAAGTATTGTTAGGATTTTTGCTGATAGCAATTTTTTCTCTTTGAACGTTTCTGTTTTCTGAAAAACGCAAATGTCTGAATTTATCATAGTCTGAAACAGCTCTTTCCAAAACAGCATCATATTGACCGTTTTGATTGAGTTTTTCGTCAATGGTAAGTAAAATTTGTTGTATTTCTGCAATACTCATTTTTCTGATTTTTTCATTGTTTTGAATGATAAAAAAAGATGGGTTTTTATCAGAAACTTTAATGCGATAAAAATTATTATTTAAGTGTCCTAAAATAATGGCGGTTTCATCCGATTGAAAAATAACCGGACTGGTACTGTCAGGAGCATTAAAAACCATTTGGGTATAGGTTGTTTCTTGATCTTTTAAAAATTTTAAAAGCCGTTGTTTTTGCATACGTTCATGATGAGCTTTTAAACGGGCTTCTTTTTCGGCTTGTTTTTGTTTAAGCCGAAGCTGCCTTTGTTCCTCTTTTTTTGCTCGTTCTAAGGTACGACGGGTTTCATTTTCTTTGGCTGTTTTTTTTATTTCTTCAGTAAGTTTTTTGGCTTTATTTTTTTCATCTTTCAGGCGTTTTTCTCTGATTTCTTCCACTTTCAGTGGCGTACATACACCTGTTTTTGCAAATATGGCATAATTTTCATTTTTTTTGCGAATTTCTTTTAGTTGACTAACTAATGTTGTACACTCTTCATTATCCTCAATTCGGGAAAGAATCAGGTTTAGGAGTTTTTCGGCCCGAATACCAGAAACGTTTGGCGTTTGGTTTAAAGAGGGACGTTTATGCCATCTGATCCAAATGGAAATCTCGTTTTGTGTTTCAAGTAAAACAGAAAAATATTTACCCTCTAAATACCCATGACAAACAGTGCCGTTTGTTTTAATATTTTCATTGCAAAAACGCCATAATTCAATAGATTTAATTCCTTTAGTCATAAAAAACTCCTTTTTTTGCTTATTATATCATAATAATATAGTTTTGTAAAGTTTTTTCAACAATATTAAAAATAAATCTTAAAAACAAGAATAATGCTTGTTGGGATAAAGCTAAGAAGAATAAAATATATCAATTTAATAAAGAAATTTCTTCTCGTTTACTGGCTGATGAGACGCTTTATAGGAGCATGTCGTAAAAATTGATAATTTTTGATTAAAAATAAACTTCTTGCATTAGTGTTATAAATTGTTTTAAGCGATATGTTCTACCCTCGGGTGAGAGGGAGATATAATTTTTTAATTATCAAACTATTCTCCCTCTTATATGCGGATTTTATTCTGTAACGAAAAATCAGTTATTTTTTCTCTGCAATATTTTTGTTTTTATATAAAAGGATAGGTGTTTGTTGCAATTCGTTTTCTGGAATTTCAAACAAAAGGAAGCCGGAGTGATTCCCTTTTTTTATCAAAAGTCTGGTAAACGGTTTGATGTCATATTGACGTAAAAAAGAGTCTTCTATGCGTTTATAGGATGATTTATCTGTTTTTAATACAAAATCATTTGCGTTAAATGGTGGTATTGTTGAATCACTGTTTTGAATGTTTATTTCAACCAAAACAAATTTATGACCGTTTTTAGGCGTTGTTTCTTCTTTATGAATAGCACTATCGCCGGTGTAGGTTTCATATATTTTTTCTAGGGTAAAAATCTCTTTAATTTGCATATTTTTTTGTTGTATTTGCCATTCAGCTTTAAGCGGAAGAGAAAAAAGAATGCTCATTAACAATGATAAAAATAGTTTCATAGTGTCTCCTTTTATTTTGTTAGGTTAATAACTGTAAAGTTTGCAGGTACGGGTATTTCTTTGTTTAAAAGACAAATAACGCAAAATCCTTGGTTATTGAGATGTTGTGCCAACAAAAGTAATGAGTGTGTTTCTATTCCCAATTTTTCTTTTAATTCTTTTTCATCCAAAATGAGGGGTGGGATTGAATAAAGATTTTTTAAACTTTCTGCTTCTGCTACACATTGTGTATGATTTTTAGCGATAATAACATATACAGGTGGAGTTTGAGTATCTTTTGAATTTTTTATAAAAACAGCACAACCTAATGTTTTTTTAGTTATTTCATCAATAAAAATACCAAATCCGTTTTCTTTTACTTCATTGATATTATTAAAAACAATCTCTTTATCAAGTTCTAGTTTTTGTTCGCTTATATTTACAACTTTGGTTGTAATGGATCCATGTCTAAAAAGCATTGTTTTGCTTGGTGTTTCAAACCAAATAGTTTTATGATAAATCGTATTTGAAATATGGACCGGAACATTGCTTAAGCAATCACCAACAAAAATATCCACATCCTGAGAAATGTTAAATGCTCCGTTTTCGTAAATTTTTGAAATGGTTATTTGATTATTCTGGGGATATACGGTAAAGACATCTTTGTCTGAAATTTTATTTTTTAACAAGGATTTAGCGTAATAATATCGCTTACCTTGAAACACTTTGGAAGACAGAATGTGTAAGATGTTTTGTTGATTGTTTTTTGTTTCCAGATGCTTGTTTTGGGCTGTTTTTACCAAAAAAGACAACACCTTATCAATGTTATATCCGGTAACGGCACTTACAGGGATAATTTGATAGTCAAAGTGGTACTTTGCTAAGATTTGTTCTATCTCATTTTTAAGCTGATTTATTTTTTCAAGACCAGTTTTATCATTTTGAGAAATCAAATCAACTTTTGTTAAACAAACGAGTATGTTTTTTATATGAAATAAAGAACAAATTTCAATATGTGTGAGCGTTTGATCTTTGATGCCCTTAGTAATATCCACAACAACGATGGCCGTATCAGCTTCTGCCGTTGCAATAGCCATATTTTTTGTATATTGTTTATGACCAGGACAGTCTAAAATATGAAAGCGTGTATCCTGATAGTCAAAAAAGCGATGAGCAATGTCTATAGTGATTTGTTGTTCCCTTTCAGCAATTAAGCCATCTAAAAGCATGCTGAGTTCAATTTTATCAGATCCGTTTTGTTTAGAGGCTGCTAATGCATCATTAAACTGATCTTTTTTAACATTATTTGTATCTAATAAAATACGGCCGATAAGAGTTGATTTACCATCGTCAACATTGCCACAGCAAATAAATTTAAAAAAATTTTTCATTAAAAATATCCGTCCTTTTTCTTTTTTTCCATAGAGCCAATTGTGTCATAATCAATGATGCGGGTAATACGCTCGGTGTACTGTGTTTGATTCAATTCAGCTATAATCTCGTCAATGGTTGTCGCATCAGAAAGAACCGCCCCTGTTAACGGATAACAGCCTAATGTTCTAAAACGTACTTTTTTAAGCTCTCCTGTTTCATTTTGAGTTGCAATCATCATTCCGCTAGAAAGTGTTTGAACCCGTCGTTTTTTAGCAAAATAAAGAGGTACTACTTCAATTTCTTGTTGTTTAATATATTGCCAGATATCCAGTTCTGTCCAATTTGAAAGCGGAAAAACCCTTAACGAGGTTTGATTTGTATAAAAGGGATTATAAAGCGGATAAATTTCCGGATTTTGGTTTCTGGGATCCCATTTATGATATTCGTTTCTGACAGAAACCATCCGCTCTTTTGCTCGTGATTTTTCTTCATCTCTCCTGGAACCGCCAAAAGCAATTTTTATGTTATACAAGTCTAAAGCTTGTTTTAGAGCCTCTGTTTTCATAACATCTGTGTATAACCGGCCATTTGTAAAAGGGTTAAGATTTTTAGGGTTTTTATAGACAACTAAATCAATATCTTTTTTTATTTTATCTCTAAAATCATACATTTCTTTGAATTTCCAACCGGTATCAATGTGCATAAATTTTATTGGAACGGGTAAAGGATAAAATGCTTTTTTAAATAAATGCAATAGGCAGGATGAATCCTTGCCGATGGAATAAAAAACAACTTGATTTTCAATATCATTTGAAAAACTGACATCGCGGATAAGATCAAGTGCTTCTTCTTCAAGTATTTTTAGATGCTTCATAATAAGTCCTTTACAATATTTATCAGTACAAATAAATTTATTAAGATAATTGTACTTCCGACATAACGCATTAATTTAGTTGAATTAACTTTTTTTGTAATAATTACGGCAATCGGAGAGGCGATGGCTGCCCCTAAAATTAAACCAATAACCAGATTAAAAGAGGTTAAATTGATAACGGTGAAAAAAATAATAGATTGAGCCAATGTTACAAAAAACTCTGCCAAATTAACCGTTCCGATTGTTTTTGCAGGTGTGTGCCCTTTGGAGATAAGTGTTCCCGTTACGATAGGACCCCAACCGCCTCCGCCGACAGCATCAAAAAAACCGCCAATAAATCCTATTTTTTTTAAGTGTGTTGTTGATTTTTCTTTTTGCTGGTTTTTTAAACTTTTGTATATAATCTTTACACCGAGAAGAAATAAATAAACGGCAACAAACGGTTTTAAAGAAACATTGTCAATATTTGCGAGGGTTAAAGCCCCGATAATTCCACCTAATGCACCTGTAATGGCTATTTTTTTTAACAAATTAAAATCAATATTTTTAAAGCTCAGATGTGATATGCCTGAAATAAATGTTGTAAATATTTCAGAAAAATGAATACCAGCACTGGCGGTTAAAAGCGGTATGCCCGAAGCTGTCAAGACGGAAGTTAAAAAAACACCATATGCCATTCCGATACATCCGTCAATCAAAGAGGCTAAAAAGCCAAAAATACTGAATAAAAATATTTCTTCCATTTTTTAATCATCTTTATTTCTGTAAAAATTAAAGGGCATAATACCGTAAAAATAGGTTTCACCACCTCTATAAAGTGTTGCTTCAAAAATTTTTTTATCTGTTTTTAAATCATATTTTAATAATTTTCCATAGGCAAAACCATCTTGTTGTGAATCTTTAACAATGCTTGCAAATAT
Organism: uncultured Alphaproteobacteria bacterium; assembly: GCA_937906925.1. Classification (GTDB taxonomy): domain Bacteria; phylum Pseudomonadota; class Alphaproteobacteria; order CAAHEQ01; family UBA3637; genus RGIG4140. Next base: position 117,966 of record CALCTR010000041.1, on the reverse strand, counting down.
TTTGATTTTATTTGCTTTTTTGTCGTAAATAACACTGCTTCCCGATTCGGAATAAAAGTCAAGAGGTTTAAAATAAATATTTTGAATAGTCTTTTTATCCGAATTAACTAAAAAAACTTGAGCATTTGAATTTTGAGTGGATACAGTTGCCTTGTCATATAAAGTGCCGGAATTGTCAAAAACGCTTACAATATTGTCGGATACAATTTTGGCATCATGCGTTTTGGTTGGCCATTTAAAGTCAGGATGTTTTTTTATCCCGTTTTGGATGTTTTTATCCAGTGGTGTATTGTTTTTATCAAGTGCAGTTAAGAGTTTATCAAAAAGAGCAGGGCCGTTACCTAATCTGCCTGATTTTTCAAAACCGTTATGTGGTGAAATGATATAATCAATTTGATTATCTTTCTCGTTAATTTTAATGAGTCCTGCATGTCTACAGGAAACAAGAATACCTTTAGATTTTTCGTCATAACTGACAGAATTGATATGGCACCAGTTATTTATACCGTAATTTTTAGTATTTGATTTTATGATAACAGATCTATCCGGATTTAATAATTCGGCTAAGTCTATTTTATTAACTAGTTTTCCTGTTTGATAATCTAATTCTATGACAAAATCACGTTGTGTTTGTGCTTTTTCTCCTTCAAAAACGGCATATTGATCGTTAAAAGATCCAATAACAAGGAAATTTTTATTAGGCTTTTGTGTTATACCGTGGGTAAAAGAAGTAAAACCTTTAGGAAAAGAATACGTTTTAATTTTTTTGCCTAACATATTGTATCTGATGAGCCCTAGATTCCTATCTTCTGCCACAAATTCATTGTTTAAAAAATAGAGCATTTCATAGTCGGGTAAAAAACTAAGGCGAAGATTGCCCCAATCGTCAAAAACAATACCGCCGTGAAAATAGTAATAGTCTGTATCTGTATCCGTTTTATTTTCAATGACAAAAAGAGCTCTTTTTTGAATTTTGGGTGTTGAAATGGTTATTTCTTGTTGTTTTGTTGTACCGTTTTTATAAATTGCTTTTAAAAGAATTTTATTTTCAAAATTGGCAAAAAGGCCCAAAATAGGTATATCATGCTCTTCTTTAAATTCTTTAAATAACTGTTTGATCGGTTTTTCATTTTTTTTAGGTAAAATGGTTAATTCAATTTGTGCCGGCTTTTCTGTCGGAAATTTGATAAGGGCAGAAAGAGGATTTCTACCGTAGGGATTTTGTAAAATAAACGGTTCATCAAATGTATAGGCTAATTCTTCGTATGAAGCCTTTATTTGTGCCTCTTTTTTACAATCCTCTGAATTTGAAAAGGCGGGGATGCTTAAAATCAGTGTGTAAAAACATAAAACTATATTAAGTGTAAACTTAGATAAATTCACTGTCAGTCCTTTCTGATACACAGAGCTTGTATGGTTGCCGTATTTGTTTTTTTTGTATTATAAACGGTTGAATCGTTTAAGTCAGCGTAATATGCTTTATCTTCATTTGGTACTTCATCTAGCCAAAAGAACCCTCTGTTTCCATATTGTTTTTTTAATAAAATAAAAGTCTCTTTATTCAGACACCCGATACCGGTACCGTTACATGAAAAATCTTTGCGAGTTGCGGGTTTAAAATTGCTGTCTATTTCAGAGCAAAAAGAAACCGCTTGATTGTAGTTGAGTAAAGAAGCAGAAAGGATAAAAGTTCCGGCAGGTGTTTTAACGGGTTTTAAAGCGGAACGCGAAAGTTGTCCCTCTGCTTTTTCATCGCAATATCTGCCGGTATATTCGTTATTAAAACAGTGGCAAGCTCCGCCCCAAGAAGGAGCAAATCCATTTTGACATAAATCCGGTTCAAAAGGTGTATCTATATATGTATATCCATCTGCTCCTTGTGCAATGGATGGGGGGACATGTGTGCAGATAAAAGCTGCCAAAACAAAGATAACGAATACTCCCCTTTTCATATAAATTCCTTTCTGATTTTGATGCATCATAGCATATTGTGAAAAAAAAGCAAGATAAAAATGAAGTGAAAATTTTTGTTGATTTTCATTTTATGATAGTATATAAAATAAAGATATTTTATGATAATGAGGTGAATTTATGGCTCAAATATCTGTTTTTAAAGGTGATTTGCCAAACGATGTTGTTTTTGAAACAGCTGTTGGTGTTGATACTGAAACAATGGGGTTGAATCTGTTAAGAGATCGCCTTTGTTTAGTGCAGTTATCTGATGGTAGAGGTAATGCTTATCTTGTACAAATTATAAAGGGGCAGGATTGTCCGAATTTAAAAAAGGTTTTAACTGATAAGCGGGTTTTAAAGATTTTTCATTTTGCTCGCTTTGATGTTGCTAAAATTTTAAATGACTTGAATGTGGAGGTTGCCCCTGTTTATTGTACAAAAATCGCATCAAAATTGGCAAGAACTTCTACCTCATCACATAGCTTGAAATCACTTTGTAATGATTTGTTGGGTGTTATCCTTGAAAAAGAACAGCAAACTTCTGATTGGGGAAGTGCGGTTTTAAGCGAAGCACAACAAAAATATGCTGCAAATGATGTTTTATATTTGCATCAATTAAAGGATAAATTGGATGTATTACTTAAACGAGAAGGGCGATATGAATTGGCTTATGCTTGTTTTGAGTTTTTATCCGTTCGGGCAAAATTAGATTTATTATCTTTTGATAATCCGGATATTTTTGAGCATTAGAGGTGAAATATGGATAAAGAAGCATTGCTGAAAAGTGCTGTTCGTGTTATTGATAAGGAAATTGCAGGTCTTGAAAAGTTAAAAGAGAATTTCTCGGATGCGTTTATTCAGGCTGTTGAAAAAATGATGGCCGTAAAAGGGCGAATCATTATTTCTGGTATGGGTAAGAGCGGACATATCGGACAAAAGATGGCGGCTACATTTGCTTCAACGGGTACACCTGCTTTTTTTGTTCATCCGGGAGAAGCTAGCCACGGCGATTTAGGTATGTTGACAAAAGATGATTTATTGTTGGCTATTTCTAACTCTGGTGAGAGTAGAGAAATGGCTGATATTATTTCTTATTCAAGACGATTTGGTATTCCGATGATTGCTATTACCAGTGTGATGGATAGTACAATGGCAAAGTCTGCTGATTTAACTTTGTTAATACCGGATAAAAAGACTGCTCCAGAGGCGTGTCCGCTGGGTTTAGCTCCAACAACGTCAACAACGACAACGTTGGCATTAGGCGATGCTCTGGCTGTGGCACTGATAGAACAAAAAGGGTTCTCTGCCGAAGAATTTCACAATCGGCATCCCGGGGGTAAATTAGGCAATGTTTTATTAAGAGCTAGAGATGTGATGGTACAAGGGGATGAAATGCCGTTAGTCCCGACTGATTTAAAAATGTCCGAAGCATTGGTTATCATGACGGCTAAGAGTTGGGGGTGCTTAGGTGTATTGGATAAAAATGATTGTTTGGTCGGTATGATAACGGATGGAGATTTACGCCGTCATATGGGGAATGATTTGATTTCTAAAACAGCTGGTGATATTATGACAACGACGCCTAAGACTGTTATTGGGGATATTCTGTGTGTGGAAGCATTACGCTTGATGAATGAAAAGAAAATTACAAATCTTTTTGTTGTTGATGCTGATATGAAGCCACAAGGGCTTTTGACAATGCATTTGTTGTTACAAGTTGGTGTTGCTTAAAAAACGGGGGATAAATGTTTACACTGCGACTACTTAAAATAAAAATCCATTCCAGACGTGTTTTTATGTTTAAGCGGTGTTTGCCTATATTTGCTTTTTTATTGGCCTCAGTAATGATCGTTTGGCCGGCGTTTGTTGAAGAAAAAGAAAAATTTTCAGTTGCCGTACCCTCTTTAAATGTTAAAGAGGGTGGTGGTGTTGATATGGAAGATGTTAAGTTCTTTTCAAAAGATAAACGTAATAATCCCTTAAATGTGATAGCTCAAACGGTTCAGGAAATTGATTCGGCAAAAAAAATTTTAAAATTAAACAGTCCAAAAGCAACTTATAAAACAGCTGATAATATTCTTTTGACTTCTGTTTGTCCATACGCACTTGCTTTTCAAAATGAAAAGTATCTCTATTTTGAAGAAGAGGTCTTTTCATCAACGGATACAGGGTATGATGCTCTTTCTAAAAAAGTCAATTATGATTATGATTTAAATACAATTTCAAGTGATGATGAAGTTTTTGTCAAAGGACCGGCAGGAATGCTTAAAGCTGTCGGTTTTTATATTGCTAATAAAGGGGAACGAATTGATTTTAAAGGAAAAACAAAAACACTTTTGTTTGAAAAAGAATTGGATTTAAAAAAAGTTAAAGATTTGTCTTTTGATAAGCAGGATGCCTATTTTAAAAAGAATAAAAATCACATTTTGATTACAAGTGAGGATGGGTTATTGATAAATCAGACATTGAATACAATTACAGCTATTAAAAATGCTCATATTTATCAAAAAAATGACCATATAAAGGCAGAAAAAATTGTGTTGACATACAAAAAGGATGCGTATAATAAAAATCAGATTGTTAAAGCGGAAGGGTATACAAAGGTTCAGGCTTTTCAAGATGCAAAAACAGTTCAAGCTGAAAAAATGGTCATGTATAAAGAAAAAGATGAAGTCAAAGAAGTTTTAAAAGATTTGAAAAAATATCCGGAAGTTGTATTACCACAAACAGTTTTTGAATTGCTTTATTTAGAAAAAGATGCTCTTGTTAAAGAAAATAGTCAACTTATTTTGGCAGATAAAATGTATGTTCTTTATAAAAATACGCCAACTGCACAAAAATCTGAGCCTCAAGTTGATAAAATGGTGGCAGTCGGACATGTAAAAGCATCAAATGGTCAAAATAGAATCCATGGCGATTTGGGGATTTATGACCCTAAGACAAAAACAATTGATTTATATGGGCATGTATCTCTTTATCAAGGAAACAGTCGTTTAGATGGAACATGGGCTAATATGAATTTGCAAACGGGACTTAGTTCGTTAAAGGCTTATGATGAAAAAGATAAAACACAAACTCGTGTTAAAGGCAGTTTAATTCCAGCTGATTTTGAAAAAGAAAGTGAGGAAAAATGATTATACCGCAACGAGGATTGGTTATTTCCAATTTGAGTAAAAATTATAAAAAAAGAACTGTTTTAAAAGATGTTTCTTTATCGGTTCAGCAAGGAGAGGCGGTTGGTCTTTTAGGACCGAATGGTGCTGGTAAAACAACATCTTTTTACTGTGTAACGGGGTTAATTGCACCAAATACCGGTAAAATTATGTTAAATGGTATTGACATTACAAAATTTCCAGTATATAGAAGAGCAAGACTGGGTATTGGTTATTTGCCACAGGAAGCCTCTATTTTTAGAGGGCTGAATGTTGAAGATAATATTCGTGCAGTTTTAGAAGTTGTTGAAAAAAATGAAGAAAAAAGAGAACAGGAATTAGACTCTTTATTAAAGGAGTTTTCCATTGAACATTTGCGGTTTTCGCCTTCACGGGCTCTGTCCGGTGGCGAAAGACGCAGATTAGAAATTGCGCGGGCTTTGGCTTCTCGTCCATCGTATATTTTACTGGATGAACCGCTCGCCGGTATTGACCCGATTGCGGTTGGTGAAATTAAAGAGCTGGTTGCACAGCTTAAAAATAGAGGTCTTGGTGTTTTGATAACGGATCATAACGTTAGAGAAACGCTGAGTATTATTGACAGAGCCTATATTTTGCATGACGGAGTTGTCTTGAAACAAGGAACTCCTGAGGAAATTATTGCAGACGAGAATGTCCGCAGAACATATTTAGGCAAGAACTTTTCATTATAGAAGATGAGGTATTTTATGACAGAAGTAAAAAAGATTGGTATTTTAACAAGTGGCGGTGATTGTTCCGGCTTAAACAGTGTTATTAGGGATGTTGTGTTTGCAGCAGAACAAAAGGGTTGGGAAGTTATTGGCATTTATGATGCAACCGATGGTTTATTTTCAAGACCGATGCGATATAGAGAATTAAAGGTTGCAGATTTTGATTTTCCATATGCAGCCTTAGGTGGTACTATGTTGGGTACAAACAATACCGGTAATCCTCATATTCAGAAAAAAGGGGATGGTACTACTGAAGAATTAACAGATGACCAGCTAATTGATCGTTTTAAAGACGGTGTGCAGGAGCTGGGTATTTCAGCACTTGTGGTTGTCGGTGGAGATGGTTCTATGGCTATTGTCAGCAAGTATTGTAAATTGGCCGGTATTTCAATGATTGGTATTCCTAAAACAATTGATAACGATGCTCCTGGAACCGATATGGCTATTGGGTTTTCAACGGCAGTTGGTGTTGTAACAAATGCCCTTGATAACTTAACAACAACAGCTACTTCTCATAATAGAATTATGATTGCTGAAGTTATGGGGCGTGGAGCAGGGCATTTGGCATTAGAGGCTGGTTTGGCCGGTTTTGCGGATGTTATTTTGATTCCGGAAGTAAAATATAGCTATGAAAACGTTGTTAAAAAGTTAAAGGATATTCAAAAAGCCGGAAAGCGTTTTGGTTTGGTTGTTATTGCTGAAGGTGTTAAAACGCCGGAAGGTAAACATATCTTTGCCGCTAACGGAAAGACATTTCAAGGTGTATCACAATATTTTGTTGAACATTTGCAGGCAGATGGGTTTAATGTTCGGGCAAATGTACTAGGTCATATCCAAAGAGCCGGCGTCCCTGTTCCTGCAGATAGATTGCTTGCAGCCAGATTTGCAACACAAGCCGTTGAGTTGATTGCTGACGGTGCCAATAATCGTGTTGTTGCCTATCAAGATGGTAGTGTAACGGATATGGATTTGAATGCTGTATTAAAAATTGCTAATACACCTGTTGATCCGGATGGGCCACTTGTTAAAACAGCTCGTGCTTTAGGGGTCTATGTTGGCGACGAGCAGTAAAAATTTTTTGTTGGGACTTGCTTTTAATAAAAAGAAATATTATACTAGAATATGTAACAAAGGAGTTTATAATGGATAAAATTGAAAAACATTTAAAAGCATTGAAAGATAAACATGCAGATTTAGATGCCAAGTTGGCAGAGGAAGAAGCTAGACCATTGCCGGATAGCTTGAAAATTCAGGAATATAAAAAGCAGAAATTAGCTGTCAAACAAGAGATTGAAGCTCTTGAAAATAAATAAAGTTAAAATCTAAAAAAAGCCCTCTTTATGAGGGTTTTTTTATTGACTTTTTAAGTATATTGTTTTTTAATAACATCTAATTGAACATATCCATGTGTTTGATTGTGTGGGGACAGATTATTAAGGAGATGTTATGTTTGCAAATCCACTCAGAATTTTTAATTTTTCTACGTTTTTACAAACACAGATTTTAATGTTACCTGTTTTGCTCCTTTTTTATCAGGAAAACGGATTGACACCTGGAGATTATTTCTTATTTCAGGGTATTTTTTCTATTACAGCACTTTTATTTGAAATTCCATCCGGTTATTTGGGAGATATTTTCCCGCGAAGAAATATGCTTATTTTTTCATTTTCTATGTTTTTACTCCGTTTGATTTTATGGTCATTATTAGTAGCAGGGTGTTTTGGTTTAAAAAATCATGCGTATTGGATAATTTTAGCGGGTGAAGTTTTATATTCTCTTTCAAAGGCATCTTATGCTGGTGTTGCGGACGGCTATATTTATGATTATTTAAAAAGTCAAAATAAAACAGACAGAATGCTTCAACGGTATGGAAAAATGAATTTTTGTATGTCTGTCGGTACGGCGATAGCCTCTTTTTTAGGACCTATTTTTTATCAAAAATACGGCTTTGGGACATTGATAGTAATTGAAATTATTTTAAATGTTTCAGCTATATCTTTATTATTTTTATTGCCTAAGGTTCCGCCTGCCAGAAAAAGAACAAAAGGTCTTAAAGCTAAATATAAAGAACTTTTTGCCATTTCAAAAAATGCAATTAAAAATCAAAAAATTAAATATTATATGTTTTATTCTGGGATGCTTGCCGGTACGACAATGGTTTTTGTTTGGAGTTTTCAACCATTGATGAAAACGGCCGGTATACCGGTTGTATTGTTTGGTGTCATATATGCCATTAATCATGGATGTAGAGCTTTAGCTGGTATGTTATTGCCTAAAACAATAGGCTTTTTATCTTTAAAAACACTTGGAAAAGTAACGTTTCTTCTTTTTATTTTTTCATTTTTATCCTGTGCTGCGGTTGTACGTTTTCAATCACCGGTATTGTGTTTTGCTTTACTGACTTTTATTTGTGTTGTTATTGGATTTCAGTTATCGTTTACAATGGGTAACATTTCTAGATTACATACCTATGTTGGATCGGAAGAACGGTCAACGGTTGCATCTGTTAATAATATGATTTCACGTTCTATCGCGGGTATTTTATTGATTTTATTTAAGTTTCTTTTAGATGATATTTCATTGGAAAATTCATTTTTCGTTTATTTGACCATTTTCTTAATTTCAATATATCCTCTATCAAAAATTCTTAAAAGTAAAGAGGCTTAATTGGATATATTAAACTAAAAAAGGGACATCGCGTTTTTGTAATTTCTTTTTCTTGTAACTAGAAAAACACCACCGGCTGGGCCGGTGGATTTCTTTTTTTGTTTTTAAATCCGTTTTCAATTTCTTGTGATGAAAAAGAATTAGCAGAGGGATAGCATTTTACATCTGATGTTTTTGGACATTTATGATGAAAGTTGTACTGAACAGGTAGCCACTTTATTTTGTCTTTGTATAAGTAATTCAATGTTGCTTGATCCTTTTGGGCGTGTTTTCCTTTAATTCTAAGTTTTAAATCAGCCTGAGTGGCTTTTTCAGATATTTTCTTTTGGCGATTTAAGTTTAGGTTGAAAAGCATAATACCGGCATTAAATGTTTTTTGATTTTTGAAGGTGTGGCGTTTAGAATGCATATCTTCAACTGCTGCTATATATTTATTTTTTATGTTTTATTTCCAAAGAGAGGAGAGGCTTTTGAAAACATATAAATCAGAATCTAAATAAATTATTTTTTCATGATGGGGGAATAAGTCTCCCAGAAAATAACGGTAATATGTTGGTTTGGAAAGATGTGACGGAATAATGGTCTTTTTTGTCATATCAATGTAAGTTATTTTAAATGGTTTAATAGTTTGAAGAGAGGCAATTTTTTTCTTGTAAAATTCGGGAATATTTTTTTCTAGAATATAAAAGGTTAATTTATCTTTGTTATTCGCATTTTTGAGAATACTTGCTAAAGTAACTGTTAATCCGAGTGCGTAGTTTTTATCTGATGATAAAACAACAGAAATTTCTTCTATATCATTAGAACTTTTCTGAGGAAGAATAATTAAAAAACTTATTGCTATAAATGAAGTTATGATGAGAATTATTTTTTTCATTTTTGAATACATTGCAAATTAAACAGACATTAAACTTATTGGTACTATAAATATTAAGGAAAGTCAATAAAGTAAAAAAACTATTTTTAAATCAAATTGTTATACAAATATGCTCCGTAATATAAATATCAACGGAGCATGTCATTAAAAGAAAATAAATCAATAAGTTAAAATTTAACCTTCTTCCAAGAAACTGCGTAACTTTCTAGAACGTGTTGGATGCTTTAATTTTCTGAGAGCTTTCGCTTCAATTTGGCGAATACGTTCACGTGTTACGGCAAATTGTAAACCAACTTCTTCCAATGTATGATCGGAGTTCATACCAATACCAAAACGCATTCTAAGTACCCGTTCTTCCCTTGGTGAGAGAGTTGATAAAACGGCAGTACAAGATTGTCTCAGATTGGTTTGAATAGCGGCTTCTAACGGTTGAATTGTGTTTTTATCTTCAATAAAATCACCCAGATGAGAATCTTCTTCATCTCCGACAGGTGTTTCAAGAGAGATAGGTTCTTTTGCAATTTTGAGAACTTTTTTAATTTTTTCAACCGATAGATTAATTCTGGGTGCCAATTCTTCAGGTGTTGGTTCATGCCCGGTTTCAAGCATCATCTGACGGCCGGTTTTAAGCATTTTATTGATTGTTTCAATCATATGAACCGGGATACGAATGGTGCGAGCTTGGTCTGCAATGGCTCTGGTTATTGATTGTCTAATCCACCAAGTTGCATATGTTGAAAATTTGTATCCGCGTTGATATTCAAATTTATCAACCGCTTTCATCAATCCGATATTACCTTCTTGAATAAGATCAAGAAATTGTAATCCACGGTTTGTATATTTTTTTGAAATAGAAATAACAAGCCTGAGGTTTGCTTCAATCATCTCTTGTTTAGCTTTATTTGTTTCTTGACGGCCTTTTTTAACAGTAGAAACAATGCGTCGGTATTCTGAGATAGGCATTTGAGCTTCTTCTGTAATACCTAAAATAGCTGATCTAATATCTGTAATTTCAGGTTTGTAGCGTTCAATAAACAGTTTCCAATTTTTAGATTGTTTCTTCTCTGCTCGTTGCATCCACTTAGGATCAACCTCACTGTTTTGATAGAACTCTAAAAATTCTTCACGCTCAATTTTTGAAGAAGTTGCCAATCTGAGTAAGCGTCCTTCCAACATCATTAAACGCTGATTAAAATCATTGAGTTCATCTATTAGCTCTTCAATTCTAAGAGGATTTAAGTGGAGGGCTTTTAATTTTGAGGTAAGTTCTTTTTTTAGAGCCATATATTCTTTATCTATGTTTTTAGACAAAGGTTTGTTGGCGATATAAGCATCCATTTTTGCTTGCTTTACTTTTTCAAATTTTTGATTTAATATTTCTATTTCTTCAAAAATTTCAATTGTTTGAGGAAGGAGAGATTCCTCCATTTGACCAATGCTCATGGATCCGTCATTGTATTCATCCTCATCTTCATCCTCATCTGCAAGAGTTGATTTTTCATCCTTTTCATCTTCAATGATTGGAGTGTCTTCATCATCTTCTAATTCATCTTTTTCATCATCCTCAAATTCGTCAGAAGTTGTATCATCAATCTCGTCCTCATCATCTTCTTCATCTTCAAAATCCGGTTTTGGTGTCTGTTTAACAGGTTGCTTGGCTTTTTCGGTTTTTGCTAAAAGAGCTTCTGTTTTTTCAATTTTAGATAATTCAAGATGTAAGTCCTCTTCTTTTTGCAAATCGCCCTTTGACGCATCTAAAGAAGATTCTAAATCAATGATTTCACGTAAAAACATGGTGCCGTTATTTAATTTTTGGTACCATGAAGATAAGGCACGCATTGTTAAGGTGTTTTCGGCTAAACCACTCATCATAACATCAAAACCGGCAGCGATTCGTTTGGCAATGGCAATTTCACCTTCACGTGATAAAAGTTCAACGGCACCCATTTCTCTTAAATATAGGCGAACAGGATCATTTACCCGACTGCCAACATCGGTTTCGGCAGGGGCTTCCTCTTCATTTGAAGTAACGGTCAAGCCTTTTGATGAATTTAAACTCTCGGTTAAATCGGTTAAATCTTCACTTCCGTCAATGATGTTAATCCCCATATCAGTAAAAGAAGAAACAATCAATTCCATGGCTTCTTCGGTATGAGCCTCAGAAGGCATACACTTTTTAAGCTCGTTTAGAGAAATAAAGCCTCTTTCTTTGCCTTTTTCAATCAATTTTTTCATAGAAGCTTTTGAGTCAGAAGTTGTGGGAGTACGGCTTTTGGATAATGTTTGATTATCGGAAAGTGAATTCATAACGCGACACCATAATAAAAAATTGAAAATAATTTGGGGGTAATATACGACTTTTTTTTAAGATTGTCAACTACTTTTATGAGTTAAAAAAATTTTTTATTTGTCAAAAAAATAAAAAGATAAAAAGGGGAATTTATTCTTGATTTTTAAGGCTAAAAAGTTCTTTTTTTATCTCTTGAATTTCAAGCCATAAGGACTCATTTCCCGTTTCATTGTATTGCATAATTTTATTTTGGCATTCTTCTTCTAATGAACGAATTTGATATATGTGGATCCAGTTGCGAATATCTGCAAAAATTTCTTCCGATGTTTTATCTGCTTTTTTAAGCATTTCTGTTTCCGGTAGGAATAAGCCGTTAAAATTTTCAAAAACAGCACTCTCTAAATCTGCAGATGAAATATCCGGATTTTCAAATAATTTTTCAAGCAAACGTTCTTTGATTGTTTGAAGCATATTTTCGTGCAGATTGATGGAAGCAATTTCTTCAATAAAATTTTGAGCCTCGTGCGGATAACATAGCAGATAAGCTAACAGCATGCGGCCTTCAATGGTATTTTTTTGTGGTTTTAATATGCTTTGTGCCTCGTTGAAAGAGAGATTTTGTTTCTTTTTTTCCTTAGATAAAAGCCAAAGTTGTTTTTTTATTTCTTTTGTATAATAAGACTGAATACGTTCATCTTTTATTTTTTGGACAAGTTCAAGAGCCTCTTTTTCAAGTTTTGCTTTTCTTTCAGGCGTGTCTGTTGACCTGTTTTCCAATAACATATTCCATAGGGCATAAAAAAGGCTTTTGGCATTGTCAACAGCTTGTTTAAACGCTTGAGGTGATTTTTTTCGTATCATATCATCCGGATCAAAGGGGTCCGGTAGGAAAACAAATTGAAGTGATTTACCGGCGCTTAAAAGAGGTAGGGCACGTAACAAAGCTCTTGATGAGGCTTTTCTGCCAGCCTTATCTCCGTCAAAACAAATAATGGGTTCATCACATTCTTTCCATAGAAGTTGGAGTTGATTTTCCGTAAAAGCTGTACCAAGAGGGGCAACGGCATTTGTAAATCCGGCACTGTGTAATGCAATAACGTCCATATATCCCTCAACGATAATGGCTGAATTGGATTTTCTAATACTTTCAATAGCATTGGAAAGAGCGTATAGTTGCTCACCTTTGTGGAATAAAGTCGTGTCGGGTGAGTTTAAATATTTAGGCTCCCCTTTACGCATTAACCTGCCTCCAAAACCGATAACCCTTTTTCTCTTATCCAAAATAGGAAACATAATACGATCATAAAAATAATCATGAAAACCGTCTCTATTTTGATTTTTAGCAATTAATCCAAGTTCTTCGGCTAGTGAAAAGGGTATGCTCAAATTTTTTAATAAAGCAACAAGCTTGGAGCCGCTAGGGGCGTATCCTAACCGAAAAGCCTTTGCAACTTCACCTGTAATACCGCGGTTTTTTAAATAGTCGCGTGCAGCTTCACCGTTGGGTGAAAATAGTTCTTTTTGAAAAAAAAGGCAGGCCTTTTCCATGATATCTAGTAGTGATTTAAATTTATTTTCTTGGGCCGGATTTTGTCTTTTTTCATCAGGCATTTTTAGGCCTGCAAGGTTGGCTAAATGTTCCACTGCCTCAATAAAAGGCATTTTTTCGCAATCTGTTAAAAAATTGATAACATTTCCATGTGCTCCACATCCGAAACAGTGGTAAAATCCTTTTTCATCATTGATGGTGAAGGAGGGGGTCTTTTCATGATGAAAAGGGCATAACCCTAAAAACTCACGTCCTTTTTTCGTAAGTTTTATTTTTCGGCCGATAATAGATGAAACAGAAATCCTCTCTTTTATTTCATCAAGAAAAGACGCAGGAAAACTCATATTAATTCAGTTTGCTCTTAATTAATTGTGAGGCAATGGCAAAATCCATTTTGCCGGCATATTTTGCTTTTAAAGCTCCCATAACTTTGCCCATATCTTTGATGGAAGTTGCACCTGTTTCGGTAATAATAGCCTCAATAGCGGCAGTAATTTCGTTTTCATCCATTTGTTTGGGTAAGAAAAGCTGAATAACCTCTATTTCTGCTTGTTCTTTTTGGGCTAAATCATCTCTGCCACCTTTTTGATACATACTGATACTTTCATTTCGTTGTTTAACCATACCCATTAACAAGTTTAAAATGGCGGTATCGTCAATCCCGTCCGGATTGCCTTTGGGTCTGGCTTCAATATCCTTATCTTTGATAGCGGCATTGATTAGTCTGATTGTTGAAACTTTTGTTTCGTCTTTTGTTTTTAAAGCGTCAATAAGAGCTTTTTTTAAATTATCTCTAATCATTTTTATTCTCCTTTTTAATTGATTATCCTATTTTAATCTGAAAAAAAGAAATTATCAATAAAAAAGATTGATTATTTTTTTTATTTGAAGCATATTTGTAAAATAAATCAGTTTAGAGGGGTAATATAATGATATTAAGTTGTTTAATTGGTTTTTTGATGGGAATTTTAATTCCGGCTATTGCTTCGCGTTTTGGAAAAGTGTTGCCTGCAGATCCCGGTATGATATTGGTAACGTTATGGCATAAACCCTGTATAACAAAAAGTAAAGATGCAAAAAAAAATGAAAAGTTGAAGCGGTTATGGCAAAAATTTATTTTCGTTTCATTTTTTTGGGGTATGTTATTAGCTACTCTTTTTGTTTTAACGGATGTGTTTTTTAAAAATGAAATGCAGATTTTTGTCTGTCTTTTTATTTTTATTGTTTCGTTGTTGATGAGTATAGATAAAATGTATTTTTTGTTGCCGGATTTTTTTACCGTTCCGCTTTTAGTTTTAGGTTTTACTTTTGTTTTTGTATGTGATGGTCCTGTTTCAATGGCGGATGCTCTTATCGGAGCTTGGTACGGTTATGGTGTATCTGTTTTATCCGTTGTTTTAATGAGTTTTTTTAAACAAGCAGAATTTGGTGCAGGTGATGCTAAAATGTTGACGGCTTTGGGGGCGTGGTTGGGTTTAATCGGCTTAAGCTTTACAATAGTCCTTTCTTTTATCTTTTTTGCAGTTGAATCTTTTGTGTATAAAAGAAAAAGTGGTGCTTTTGGTCCGGCTCTTGGTGCGGCAGCTTTGATTGTTTTTTTCATGACATTTAAATAATAGTAGACATTTTTTTAAAAAAAAGGTATAAAGACTTATCATTGGTGAAAAAGGAAAATAAAAATGAGCAATCAGGAAAATTTAGAAAATGAATATGCGGTTGAGGTGGAAAATGTACCTGTTATTCCAATTACAGGGGATCCGTATGCCGGAGAGCGTTTAGGTCATATTTTAAAAGAGGCAAGAGAAAATAAAAACATTCAACTTTCAACTATAGCAGATACTCTTTGCATAAGAGAAAGTTTTTTGAAAGCATTGGAAGAGGGGGATTATACGGTTTTTCCGGCTCTTGTTTATGCGGCTGGTTTTTTAAGAAGTTATGCTTCGTATCTGGGGGTAGATGTAAAACCTTTAATGGAAAAGTTTCATAATGAAACGGCACATTTAAAAGAAGATATGGCTGAAGTGCCAACCGTTACGACAAAAAATGTTGTTCCGACAAAACGCTTTTTATTCAGTTTGATTATTTTGATATTATCCGTATGGGGTTTTTGCACATATTGCACAAATCAGGAAAAACCGGATTTAAAAGAGTCTGAGAGTGTTAAGACAGAACCTGCTTTGTCCAATGAAATGGTTGTTGCTCCGCCTGTTTTAGGAGATGTATTGGTTGCTTCGGTACAGCCGGAAGCGGTAGAAAGTAGAGATATTAAAGAATTATCTAAGGAGTTAAAGTCATTGATTCCCGGACAAAAACACATTGATAAATCCGTTTTTACCGGTGAGGCTTATGGGGCTAAAGAGGGATATAGAGTCTCTGTACTGGCAACAGATAAGGTATGGGTTGAAGTTAAAAACAATGAGCAGGTTGTATTTACCAAGGTTTTAAGTAAAGGTGATTATTATAATGCTCCGATTGATGGTGGAGAGTATGTCCTTAGAACGGGAAATGCCGGTGCTTTGTCTGTTTATTTAGATGGAGAGTTTAAAAAAGTTTTAGGCAAACAAGGGCATGTACTTAAAAATATTTTATTAATTGCTTCTGAATATGAAAAGTAGAAAATAAATTTAAGGGCACTCTTTACTTTTTAATAAAGTAGGGTGCCTTTTTATATGGAGAGAAAAATGAATTTTGAACAAAAACTAGATCCGATTATTGCCAGATATGATGAGGTTACAGCTCTGCTTTCTCAAGAACTTTCAAGTGAGGAGTTTGTTAAGTTATCTAAAGAACTAAGCTCATTGGAAGAAGTTAATAAAGCAGGTATTCGGTATAAAAAAATGTTGCAAGATTTAAAAGATGCTCAGACGATGTTGCAAGATGATACTTTGGATGCGGAAATGAAAGAAATGGCCAATGAAGAGTTTTATGCTTTAAAAGAAGCTATCGGTGGATTGGAAAAACAAATTCAAATTCTTTTATTGCCAAAAGATGAGGCGGATGACAGAAACGTTATTTTAGAAGTTAGAGCCGGTACCGGAGGTGAAGAGGCAGCCTTATTCGGTGCGGAGCTTTTCAGAATGTATGAGCGTTATGCCGGTCTTAAAGGATGGCGTTTTGAGGTTTTATCATTAAATGAAACAGGACTTGGCGGTTACAAGGAGGCTGTGGCCCAAATTTCCGGCAATAGTGTATTTGCAAGGTTAAAATTTGAGTCAGGGGCTCATCGTGTTCAGCGGGTGCCTGAAACTGAATCGGGTGGACGTGTTCATACTTCTGCGGCAACGGTTGCTGTTTTACCGGAAGCACAAGAGGTTGATGTTGAAATTAACGAGGCTGATTTAGAAATTACAACTTGTCGGGCCTCAGGTGCAGGTGGACAGCATGTTAATAAAACAGATAGTGCTATTAGAATTGTGCATAAACCGACAGGTATTGCCGTTGAATGTCAAGAGGAGAGATCGCAATTTAAAAACAAAGATAAAGCGATGATGCGTTTAAGAACGGCTCTCTACGATATGCAAAGACAGGCTCTTGATAAAGAACGTTCGCAAAACCGTAAAACACAGGTAGGTAGTGGTGATAGATCAGAGCGTATCAGAACTTATAACTACCCGCAAGGGAGGGTAACAGATCACCGTATTAACAAAACGTCTTATCAGTTGACGGAAGTAATTTCCGGAGCTGGGTTAGATGATTTTATTGAAGCTTTAGTTTTAGAAGATCAAATGGCAAGGTTGTCTGAAATTGAATAATAAATCACTTGTTAAAGAACTTGAAAATCGCTTGAAAGGGATTTCTGATACCCCTTATTTGGATGCCTTGTTTTTTTGTCAGGTGTGTGAAGAAAAAAAACAGTTAATCACTGAAGCAATAATAGATGATTTTATTTTGCGTATAAAGCAAGGTGAACCAGTTTCTAAAATTGTGGGACGTCGTGGTTTTTGGGCTCTTGATTTTAAAGTTTCAAAAGACGTTTTAGACCCGAGGCCCGATTCGGAAACCATTATAGAAACGGTTTTATCTCACTTTAAAGATAAGACTGCTCCTCTTCAAATTTTGGATATTGCAACGGGTAGCGGTTGTTTGCTTATCTCTTTATTGTATGAGTATAAAAATGCAACAGGCATGGGGTTGGATATTTCGCATGAGGCTTTAAAGATTGCTAAAGAAAATGCTGGGGGATATGCGGCCTCATTTTTACAAAAAGATTTTTTTCAGCCTGATTTTGTAAATGGATTGGAACAGTTTGATATTATTATTTCTAATCCGCCGTATATTAAAACAAATGATATTCCCTTATTAGATAAAGCGGTTCGGCTTTATGATCCGATATTGGCTTTAGATGGCGGTCTTGATGGATTGGATGCTTATCGGGCGTTGGCAACAAAAATAAAACCACTGTTAAAACCTAATGGTAAAGTTTTTTTTGAAATCGGTCAAGGCCAAGCTGAAGATGTAAAAAAAATAATGATAGATGCAGGATTTACTTTTTTAGAACAGTGGACCGATTTGGGAAAAGTGATACGTGTTCTTGTCTTTTGTTAAATTAAAACAATTTATTTTGATAAATAAAAAGTTTTTACTTGAAAAATAAACTTTTTTTTTGTAAAATAACTCGGATTCACATTTTGTGAAAAAGATTTTTTATTAACATAGTGAAAAGGAAAATGCATGAAAACACAAGCAAATAATATTAGACCCGGTTGGATTATTGAACACAACGGCAAACAATGGACAGTGATGAAAACACAGGTTACAAAACCCGGTAAAGGTGGTGCTTTCATGCAGGTTGAAATGCGTGATTTGGCCAGTGGTAACAAAACAAATGAACGCTTTAGAACAGAAGATACCATTGAAAAGTTAACATCTGAAAATGTTGATTGTCAATACCTTTATAAAGAAGGGGATACCCTTTATTTTATGAATAAAGAAACATATGATCAAATTGAAATTCCTGTTGATTTAATGGGAGAAGGGGTTGCTTTCTTACAAGATAACATGGAGGTTGTTGCTAATTTAATTGAGGGTAAGGTTGTTGGGATTGAGTTACCTCTCCAGGTTGTTTGTACCGTTGTTGAAACAGAACCTTATTTAAAAGGACAAACAGTTACTACTTCTTACAAACCTGCTATTTTAGATAATGGTTTAAGAACAAGTATTCCACCGTTTGTTACAACAGGTGAGAAAATTGTTGTTGCTACAGCTGATTGTTCTTACGTTGAAAGGGCAAAATAATGGTTGCAACAGTAACTGAAAAAAGACGTATAACGCCACGCAAACAGGCGGAACGGCGTGAAAGACCAAAAACGAGAGAAGAGTTGATGATTGATTCTCTTTCTCCGATTATGACAATTATGGTTCGGGCTGTTCGTAAAGCCGGTCGCAGAATGTTGAGAGATTTTGGAGAAGTATCCAGTTTGCAGGTTTCACGCAAGGGTCCGGGAGATTTTGTTACAAATGCTGACATGATGGCAGAAAAGACATTGATTGAGCAGTTGAGTACTGACAAGCCCGATTTTGGCTTTATTACAGAAGAAAGTGAGCGTATTGAGCCTAAAAACGGTTGCTCTTATTATTGGATTATAGATCCGATTGATGGAACGACAAACTTTCTACATGCTGTGCCTTGTTTCTCTATTTCTGTTGCCGTTATGGATAAGGATGAGGTTATTGCGGGTGTTTCATTTAATCCGGTTACCAATGAGTTGTATTATGCTGAAAAAGGACGTGGTAGCTTTTTAATGACCCCGACGGGAAATGTCCGCTTGCGTGTTTCCGGACGCAATGATTTAAGCTGTTCTTTAATCGGTAGTAATGGTTATAACTCAACAAAGAATAGACAAGTTATTGAAAAAGTTATTAAAAAAGTTGCTTCTGTACGTTACAACGGTAGTACAACAATGGCGTTGGCTAGCGTTGCTGCTGGTCAGTATGATGCGTATATTGCAACACGCTTTAAATTATGGGATATTGCAACCGGTTATTTGTTAATCAGAGAAGCCGGTGGTTTTATCTCTAACTTTAAAGGTGAAAGAGAATTGATGAAAATTGTTGATTCACAAGAGTTAATTACTTGTAATATGCCATTGAAAGAAACATTTTTGGATTTAATAAATTCATAAAAAGCTTTTATGATGAAGAAATACCGCACTAAGTTATATCCAATAACAGGATTTTTTTAGTGCGGTATTTTTTTTCTTTACAAATGTATTTATTTTTTTTAAAATTGGTTGTCTGAGGTAAATTTATAAGAAAGGAAGCTTAAATGACTAAGAAAAGTGTATTAAAAGATATTAATGCATTGACAGATGCCATTCGTACTGATGATGAAGAAAAAATAGATGTTTTATTGAAAAAACTTACTAAAGAAGATCTTAATACATTGGATAGAGAAGGTGAGGCACCATTACACGTTGCTGTGAGGTTTAGTGATAAAGATACGGTAAAAAAACTACTTCAAATAGGTGTTGATGTTAATGTTCGTAATGCACGTGCACAAACGCCCACCTATCTTGCTTCTAGACATCATAAAATGATGTCAAGAATAGCGATAAAAATGCTGGATCCTATAGCAGCTTATTTTGCAATAAGAGGGAATAATGTGCTGAATCTTTTAAAGGATGCAGGAGGTAAATCTCTGAATAGTAAAAAAACAATATATAGTGATAAAATGGAGACAACTGCTTCTGATACATTAAATAAAAATGCCCAAAATCTTACGCAAGAGCAATCCGCAATGGATAATGGTAAAGTTATGATAATTAAAACGCGTTAATATTAAAAGATATCCAGATATATATTTTGAAACAGGATATTTTTACTGTGGATAAACGAAGCTTGATTTAAGATAATACCCTCCTGCTTGAGTTAGGAGGGTATATAAATAAGAGTATACGTCTCTAAAAATAAATAGCTAATTATTTTGTAACGTTATTTTTAATTTTTCCATTAAAAAAAGACAAAATATTATCAAATGTTGTGGCGTTGATGCGGTTTAGAGCATCAATGGAATTAAAGGCGATATGTGGTGTTGCAATAACGTTTTTAAACTGTAAGAGCTTTAAATTTAATGCTGAATCTAAAAGGAAATCTTTATCCTTGGATAAGTTAGATATTTCTATGTCATCATGGATTAAAAAATCCTCATTTTCAAGTACATCCAACCCGGCTCCACCGACAGTGCCGTTTTTAAGGGCGGTATAAAGAGCTTGTGTATCAATTAAATCGCCACGGGCTGTGTTGATAATAATAACGCCTTTTTTCATTTTTTGAAAAGCTTTCTCATCTAGTAAGTGATGGTTATTAGGTGTCGATGGAACGTGCAAAGAGATAATATCACAATTTTTGTATATTTCATCTAATGTTTTAACGTAAAAATGTTTGTAATCTTTATTGGGGTATATATCATAGGCCAGAATATTCATCCCAAAACCTTGGGCTAATTGTATCATGTGGCGGCCGATTGAACCGGTACCGATAATACCGATAGTTTTACCCATTAAATCAATACCCATATATTTTGAAATTTCAACATGATTGTGAGCCATGCCGTTACGTCCCGGAATAATATGTCGTGCCAAATTAATTAAAAGACCAAAAGCGTATTCTGCCACCGTAGATTCGCCATAACGTGGGACATTTAAAACCGATATGCCTCTTTTTTTACAATAATCTAAGTCAATATGATTGTATCCGGTAGAACGTGTTGTAATTAGCTTTAAATTTTTAAAAAAGTCTAGACGTGAATTATTGATTGCTTCAGAATGCACAAAGATGGAAATGGCTTCTGCTTCTTGATATTTTTCAATATTTTTTAGGGGAATATGATTTAATGACTCTTCAAAAATAATTGGATTGATAAGCGGGGAGGGGTTATCTTTTATATAATTAGCTAAAATATCATCCCCGTTAAAAAATAAAACATCTTTCATGAGGGTCTCCTTTTGTTAAAACAATAAGGATAATATGGCATTTGTTTTTAACGGGGTCAATAGGTGATTAATGTTTATGTAGCAAATTTAAAATATTTGAAATTTCTTTTTTCAAATCTTTACGATGGACAACTTGGTCAATCATGCCGTGTTCTAATAAATAGCTGGCTTGTTGAAAATTGGTTGGTAATTTTTCACGAACGATTTGTTCAATCACGCGTTTACCGGCAAAACCAATGGCGGCACCCGGTTCAGCCAAGGCAATGTCGCCAAGCATGGCAAAAGAAGCGGTTACACCACCCATAGTTGGATCAGATAAAATGGTAATATAAGGCAGACGCTTTGCTTTTAATTTTTTAACGGCAATGGTTGTGCGAGCCATTTGCATGAGTGAGAGCATACCCTCTTGCATGCGAGCACCACCGGAAGCCGGTACTAAAATAAGAGCAGCTTCTTGCAATAAAGCTAATTGAGAAGCTGTTATAATTGCTTCTCCTACCGCAGTTCCCATAGATCCGCCCATAAATGAAAAATCAAAGACGCCGACAACCGCTGCATGGCCTCCGATATGGCCGTGTGCAACGACGATGGCGTCTTCGTGTTTAGTTTTTTTTCTAGCTTTTTTTAGTCTATCAGTATACTTCTCTAAATCCGTAAATTTAAGAGGATCTTCTTTAACTTTTGGCAGTTGAATAAGCGTGTATTCTCCCCTGTCAAAAAGCATTTCCAGTCTCTTTAAAACCGGCAAACGAAAATGATGATCGCAATATGGGCAGATAAAATCAGCTTTCTCTACCTCGGCATGAAACAGCATAGCTCCACAATCAGGGCATCTGTCCCAATAGTTACTGGGTATATCTTTTTGTGTTGCGGCCTTTTTAACGGTTGGACGAGTAAGACGACTGAGCCAGTTCATTTGAAACCTATCTTTTATTTTTTATTTAAAGCTTCGCTGATAGATTTACCGGCTTTAAAGAATGGCACTTTCTTTGATTCTACTGAAACTTTTTCACCTGTTTTAGGATTGCGGCCAATGCGTGGTTTACGTTCTCTGACAGATAAAACTCCAAAACCGCGTAATTCAACACGATTGCCTTTAACAAGGGCTTTGGTAATTTCTCTAAAAAGTGTTGAAACAACATTTTCAGCATCTGATTTGGTTAAGTTTGTTTGTTCAGCTAATTTTGTAACAAGTTCAGATTTAATCATTTTTTGTTCCTTTCATAAAAAAACCTAGCGTATTTTTATACCGAATTAAGTTTCTTGTCAAGAAAAAAATCAGATTTTTTATAATAAAAATATGTCAAAGTCTATATACTGTTTAGGTTTATAGATTTTAGTATTTTTTTATTTGATTAAGGACCAGTGTGGGTTATTTGGTTTATGTGTTTTATAAAATTTTTTAGGATTAGGGAAGAACCATCTTTCATCAATTCGTTTAGAACCCTTAATGCGGTTACTTTTTGCTTTACGTTCTCTGATTTCTTTTGCCCTTTTATAGGCCCTATCATTTTTTATTCCTTGAAAGGCGTTTTTGGATTGGGCGGCCCAAGTCGTATCTAAAAGTTGCCATTTTTTATTAACGTAAACAGCATTCCAAGCGTGGCCTTGTCCTTCTGACATGCCTGTAATAAGTTGACTTTTAAGACCTGCTTTTGTTGCCATATATTGAAATAGATCGGCAAAATGCCTGCATACACCGCTTCTGATTTTAAATGTATCAAAAGGTGTTTGTTTTTTACATAATCCGTTTTTACAGGTAATTTCTTTTTTATCTCTGGACCATTCATAGTTTGTTTTATATTCATAGGCGTCATATTGAATATGATAAACAATCCAAGCAAAAATAACCCTTGCTTTTAGTTCTTCATTTTTTTCAAAAGGTTTTATGAGATAGAGAGTAAGCTCATCTAAATTGTCATTATACTGTGTTGGAACACGATAAGCACGCGAATCGGCGTGCCCATAAGAAGCCTTTGCCTCTAAGTTTAATGGTTGATATAACAAGCAACATAATATCAATAAAACTATTTTTTTCATACTTTATTATAGCATATAAAAATAAGTAAAGTAAATTTTTATTGTTTTTAAATTAAAAAAATGTTATTTTGATGCTATGTCAAAGCTGCATAAAATAGAATATTTTTGTTTGAAAATGCCGTTTTTGTTTGATGTGATTTGTTCAGACAAAAATGTTTATAATGTAAATATGACCTTTTCTTATTTTTATCCGGCAAGAACAAAGGGAGCAATCAGACCCAGTCTTTTGTCTGAAAAACCTAAAGCTTGCCGGTTACATTATTTTGTAACGCATTCATTCTTGTCTTATCTTGATGAGTATAAAAAACATGATTTTCCGCTTGAATGGCAGGTTTATTTTTCTTCGCAAAGTAAAATGCCTAAAAAAAGAGAATATCCCTATGCCGATGATGCTTCAATTAAAGCCTATATGTCCTCATTAATTTGTGGTAGTTTTAAAGGAGCTTTGGATAAAAAAAGCTATCAACGAAACAATATTGAAACAGAACGTATTTTATATCTTACGGCAGAATTGGATGTTGTGCGATGGGGATTTTTAATTCATGATTGTAAGGTGCAAAAACGCCTCCACCATATGCCGAAAGAGAGAATTCTTAGGATTTATAATCTCTTTTTTCCGCGTCAGAGAAATTAAAAAAGGTTTTTGCTTGATTTTTGAAAATAAGTTTTGTAACCTCTTTAGTAAATAAAAAAAGAAGGAATAAAAAAATGTTTTCAAAAACAGAAAGAATGCTTGCTTTTCGCTATTTGAAATCCAGAAAAAGGACAGGATTTGTTTCCGTTATTGCTGGTTTTTCTTTTTTAGGTATAATGTTGGGTGTTGCAACACTTATTATTGTCATGAGTGTGATGAATGGCTTTAAAGAAGAACTAATGACTAGAGTTTTGGGTATTAACGGGCAGTTGGGCGTTTATCCGTCTTTTGGTCCTTATCTTGAAAAGGCTGATGAAAAAGTTGCAGTGATGCAACAAATTAAGAATATTACGCATGTTGTACCGGTTGTGGATGGTCAGGTTATGGTTTCATCTGATAATGCATCAGCCGGTGTGATGGTTCGTGGTATGGCTAAAGAAGATTTTAAAAAGCGTACGCTGCTAAATGACAATTATAAAGGTCTTGATATTGAAGAGTTTTTGGATTCCCAAATTATTTTGGGTCATCGTTTGGCCAGGCGTCTTGCTTTAAGAGCAGGTGATACGGTTTCTCTTGTTTCTCCTAAGGGGAATATTACGGCTTTTGGTACTATCCCAAAAATGAAAGCTTATACTGTTTTAGGTACTTTTGACAGTGGTATGAGTGAGTATGACGGTAATTTTATTTTTATGCCGATAGAGGAGGCAAAAAAGTTCTTTATGACAGGAGACAGGGTTTCACATTTGGAGGTTTTTACCAATAAAGGGGCTGATTTTGAAAAAATTGCCGAATCGTCTTTTGATAAAATAGGTCGGGATGCTCAGATACATGATTGGCGATACTCTAATCAAGCATTTTTTAATGCGATAGAGGTAGAACGCAATGTGATGTTTTTAATTTTGACGCTTATTATCATTGTAGCCGCCTTTAATATGATTTCCGGTTTGATTATGTTGGTTCAGGATAAAACAAAAGATATTGCCGTATTAAGAACAATGGGGATGAGTAGAGGTGCTATTCAGCGTATCTTTTTAATGTCAGGATTAACTGTTGGTGTTTTAGGAACGATGGCCGGCTTTGTATTAGGATTGTTGTTTTGTGAAAATATTGATGCTATTAAAGAGTTTTTAGAGGGATTATCGGGAAGAGAACTTTTTTCTGCTGAGATTTATTTCCTTTCCCATTTACCTGCTAAAGTTGATATGCAAGAAGTTGTGCTTGTTGTTCTGATGAGTTTAGTATTATCATTGTTGGCAACGCTTTATCCATCATACAAGGCAAGTAAAACAGATCCGGTGGAGGCATTAAGATATGAATAATTGTTTAGAATTAAAGCATATTTCACGTTTTTACGGTAAAAAAGAAACCCGTTTGGATGTTTTGAAAGATGTTAATTTTACCTTAAAAAAAGGAGAGATAACAGCACTGGTTGGTCCTTCCGGGTCCGGAAAATCTACGCTTTTACATATCGCCGGATTACTAGATACGCCAAGTGGAGGAGAGATTTTTGTTCTTGGGCAAGATGTTTCAAAAGCAAGTGATAAGGAGCGAACCTATCTTAGACGATCAGCTATGGGGTTTGTTTATCAATCACACTTGTTGCTACCGGATTTTAATGCTCTTGAAAATGTTATGATACCCCAGTTAATTAACGGCATGTCTGATAAATTGGCTAAAGAGAAAGCTTTAGAGTTGTTGGAATTGGTAGGGCTAAAAAATAGGGTGAAACATCGTTCCGGTGAATTATCCGGTGGAGAACAGCAACGTGTTGCGATAGCTCGTGCCTTGGCTAATAAACCCAGTATATTATTGGCTGATGAGCCAACTGGAAATTTAGATCCGCAGACGGCGGATGGTGTTTTTCAAACGCTTTTATCTTTGGTAAAAGAAACAGGATTATCTGCTTTGATAGCAACCCATAATCCGGAGTTGGCACTTCAAATGGACAGGCAAATAAGGGTTGAAAACGGCAAGATTGCAGAAGATAAGGTATAGCACCATGCTAAAAATAAAGATGTTTATTTTAATATTAAGTGTTATTTTATTGATTGTTTCGTTTGTTTTTCAGGATAAGAAGGGGGCTGTTGTGGCTTATCTTCGCGTTAAAAATGAGATAAAAACAATAGAAGCTTGTTTGGAATCTATAGATGGTGTTTTTGACCGAATCGTTATCATCCATTCAAATGAAAAGGATGATGGCTCTGTTGCCTTTATGAATAAATGGTGTCAAGAAAAAAATAATCTTTATTCAAATGCTAAAAAATTATTAAACAAGCATTCATATTGTGAAATTTATGAGTATCCATACGCAGTTATACCCAGCCATCATAAAAAATACAGAGGTAAAGTACCGTTTGAAAATACATTAGCTGCCTATAATAATTTTGGGTTACAGTTTTTTGATCCAGAAGATTGGGTGGTGAAAATTGATGCTGATCAGGTGTATTTAACTGAACAGTTAAAGCAACAGGTTGAATTTGTGCGTGAAAAAGGTGATCCAAACATAAAATATGGGTTATTGGGGTATAACACATTTTCATGGAATAATATTTTTGTTAAGTTTAAGCGTGTTCCTTTTAATGGTAGAAGCGGAGACAGTTATTTTATTAAGCGTAAACATTTTA
This sequence comes from uncultured Alphaproteobacteria bacterium, assembly GCA_937906925.1. Lineage (GTDB taxonomy): Bacteria > Pseudomonadota > Alphaproteobacteria > CAAHEQ01 > UBA3637 > RGIG4140. The sequence goes on along the minus strand of CALCTR010000041.1, from coordinate 91,497 downwards.
AGAAATTTGTGCATGTGGGAAATTATGAGGGTTTGCAGTTTTATAAAAATATGAATAAACACGTTTTAAAGACGCCGGTTTGGTTTCATTTTATGAAATCATTAAAATCAAATGGTACTATCAGAGATAAGGATAAAGTTTCACAAGATGAAATTTCATTTTTAACACAGGAAGAGGCAGATTTGTTTAATACACACATTCGTCCGCATCTTAAAAATTCGCCCTATTACCATTTAAAATTAGAGAAAGAATAGATTTGTCATTTTTTTCTCTTGTTTGAGTTATCAGTATAAAAAATGAAAAAAATATTGCATTTTATTAAAAAATGTTATAATATACTAAAAAATAAAAGATATTAACTTAACCAACAGGGGGTCTGATATGGCTGAAGTGTTTTTTAATGGTAGTGCCGGTCGTTTAGAAGGACGTTTTCACAAATCTGAAAATCCACGGGCACCACTTGTTTTGGTATTGCATCCGCATCCGGCTCAAGGCGGAACCATGAACAACAAGGTAACGTACGCAATGTTCCAAGCTTTTGTTAATATGGGTTTTTCAGTTTTACGATTTAATTACAGAGGTGTTGGTAATTCTCAAGGCAATATTGATGGAACAGGTGCTGGTGAATTGGCTGATGCTATTATCGCTCTTGATTGGCTTCAAAATATAGATTCTGAATCTAATGTTTGTTGGATTGCTGGTTATTCCTTTGGTTCTTGGATTGCAGCTCAGCTTTTGATGCGTCGGCCGGAAATTAAAGGCTTTGTTTTTGTTTCGCCACCAACCAATATGTATCAGTTTGATTTTTTAACGCCGTGTCCGGCTTCAGGTCTGATTATTCAAGGCGGTAAAGATGAGTTGATTGCAGAACCGACAGTAGCGATGCTAGCTGAACAACTTTCTAATCACCGCTATTTGCATGTGGATTATCGCGTTTTACCGGAAGGAGATCATGTATATTCCAAAAACTTAAAAGAAGTGCATGATACTATTACAGAATTAGTACCGGATATCATGGCACGTAGACCTAAACGCTCTCTTAAAAAGAGTAAAAAGGTTGTTATTCCTAATGATGATTATTAATTATAAAAAATGCCTTTTAAAAGGCATTTTTTATAATCTGAAATGCGAATCGCTTTATTTTATTAACTTATTGAAAAAATATATTTTTTGATGTTTAGTGTGCGTCTTTCCAATTATCGGCTATACCGACTTCAACAACCAATGGAACAGAGAGATTAACAGCTTTTTCCATTGTTTCTTTAACAAGAGTGGCAACCTTTTGTGTTTCTTCTGTCTTTACTTCAAAGACAAGCTCATCATGAACTTGTAATAAAAGTTTGGCATCAATCTTAGTTTCTTGTAGTTTTTTTTGTACATCAATCATTGCTTGTTTAATAATATCGGCAGCTCCACCTTGAATAGGAGCATTTATGGCGGCTCTAGAGGCAATACCTTTCATCTTAGAATCGGTAATACCCCGAATGAAACACCTGCGACCCATGGGTGTTAAAACATAGCCATTTGTGGTTGCAAATTGAACAGTTTTATCCATATAAGCTTTTATTTCAGGATATTCCTTAAAATAGGCATTGATATATTGGCCGGCCTCAGCTTTTGAAATACCCAATTGATAGGATAGTCCAAAAGCACTCATTCCATAAACAATGCCAAAATTAATAGCTTTTGCTTGTCGGCGTTGATCTGGAGAAACTGCCTCTAATGGAATATTAAAGATTTGAGAAGCAGTTCTTGTATGAATATCTTCATTATTTTTAAAAGAGGCTTTTAAATTTTTTATATCAGCAACATCCGCTAATAATCTTAATTCAATTTGTGAATAGTCAGCCGCTACAATTTTATATCCTTCTTTAGCTATAAAAGCTTTTCTAATTTCTTTACCAGCCGGTGTTTTAATGGGAATATTCTGCAAATTAGGATCAGTTGATGACAATCTGCCGGTGCTTGTTACGGTTTGCATAAAAGAGGTATGAACACGTGTTTTATTATCGGTTAGTGTTAAAAGAGCGTCTACATAGGTACTTTTTAATTTTGAAAAAGAACGATATTCCAATACGGTTTTGGCAATTTCACAGCCTTCTAAAGCTAACGTTTCTAAAATTTTAACATCTGTACTATAGCCGCCTTTAATACCTTTTTTGCCACCGGAAAGTCCCATCTTTTCAAAGAGAATATTTCCTAATTGCATCGGAGAGTTAATGTTAAATTCTTCTCCGGCCATGGTGTGGATTTCTTCTGTAAGACGTTGAATTTCTTGTGAAAATGTTTGCTTTAATCTGTTGAGTTGTAAAATGTCCAGTTTAATGCCTTCCTGTTCCATTTCAAAAAGGATTTTAATAAGGGGAATTTCAATATTATTATAAATGTTTTTTAGTTTTTCATCTTGTAATTTGGGTTTTAAGATTTCATAAAGACGCAAGGTAATATCGGCGTCTTCAGCCGCATAATCCAATGCATTATTTAGTTCCACTTTATCAAAAGTTATTTTATCTTTCCCTGTACCGCAGACATCTTCATATTTTATGGTTGTATAATCTAAATAAATTTTTGCCAGCTCATCCATCCCATGTCCATGTAAAATACCATTTAATATATAGCTGAGAACCATGGTATCCTCAAACGCAAAAATATTAAAATCCGATCCGATTTCTTTAGCTAATATATGCAAATCATATTTAATGTTGTGTCCGATTTTTAGGATTGATTTATCCTTTAAAAGAGGGAATAGTTTTTCCAATACAAATTTTACATTAAGTTGTTTTTCTCTTTTTTTCTCTGGAGTAAAGGAAAATAAATCACCGACTTCTTCTTTTTCTTCGCCGTGTCTAAGTGGAATATAACAGGCTTTTCCTTTTTCAACGGCTAAAGAGATACCAACTAATTTAGCCTCAGAGATATCTAAGGATGTTGTTTCTGTATCTATGGCAAAATAAGCGGCTGATTTTAATTTATTTATCCATTTTAAAAGAGTTTCTTCATCCTGAACTAATTCATAATCTTTTGCAATTGGTTGTAGTGTGTCCACTTTTTTTGTCTGTGTGTTTGTCCATGAAGGTATTTTAGATAGTAGACTGTTAAAACGATTTTGAATTAAAAATTCTTCAATTTCATTTAAGTTTGGTTTCTTTAAAATAAATTTAGATAAATCATCAGAAACGGGGGCTTGGGTATTTAAGGTTACGAGTTTTTGTGAAATAATGACTTTTTCTTTGTCTCGTTCCAAGATGGAACGCCGTTTTTCATTTTTTACTAAAGATAAGTTTTGAAGCAGATTTTCAAGCGAGCCAAATTCGTTAATCAAAGCCGCTGCCGTTTTGGGCCCGATTCCCGTTGCACCCGGTATATTATCTGTACTGTCGCCCATCAATGATTGTACATCTGTTACTTTATCCGGTAAAACGCCAAATTTATCAATGACATCTTGTGTTGAAACAAGCTTTTTCTTCATTGGGTCATATAATAAAACGGTATCGCTCATCAGTTGCATTAAATCTTTATCTGCAGAAACAACGGTTGTTTGCCATCCTTTTTGTGTAGCAATTTTGGCATATGTAGCGATAAGATCATCGGCTTCATATCCGTCAAGTTCTATCCATGGGATGTTTAAAACTTCACTAGCTCTGCGAATAAGGGGAAACTGTGGAATAAGTTCTGGCGGTGTTTCGCGTCTGTTTTCTTTATAAGCAGGATAAATATCATTTCTATAATTTTTACGTTTAGCGTCAAAAACAACGACAACATGAGAACAACTGTTTTGTGCGATTAAATTCATTAACATATTCATAAACCCATAAACGGCATTGACGGGTGTGCCATCTGCACGTGTCATAATGGGTAAAGCATAAAATGCTCTAAATATGTAGCCGGAGCCATCAACAAGGCATATGCTTTTATTGTTGTTTGTCATTATTAAACAGGCTTTTTCTTATAACTTCTTTTCTTTGTTTCTGTTTCGGTATTGGCATCTGCCTGTGCTAAAAGAGCATCAGCTTGTTGCTCTAAAAGATTTTGCTGTTCTTCAAGGGAGAGTTTCTTTTTAGATGAGGTTTTTGTTTTTTTCTTTTCTTCATCAGCGGCTAGAAGTTCATCTGCCTGTTGCTCTAAAAGGGCTTGTTCTTCTTTTTCTTTTTTAGCTTTTGCGTTTTGAAGTGTCAATTCTTTTAAAGAAGTATAGGCTATTTTACAGTGTTCTGAACAATAAGGCTTGCCGGTTACGGTGTCAGCACCGCAAAAATGAAAATCATCATCACTTGGATCACCAATCGGCCAACGGCATGAATTTAATTTTAAATCCAGTAAAGTTATCTTTTGCGGTTTTAAATCCCTTTTTATAACTCGTTTTGCGGGAGTTTGTTTTTCTTTAACTGTGCGTTTAATCGGGGAGGGACGGGCTGCCAATTCTAATCGGTGCACCTTTCCCACAACGGCATTTTTAGAAATGCCGAGTTCTTTTCCGATTTCAATCGTGCTTTTACCTTTTAACCATAATTTTTTTAACAATTTTATTTTTTCTGCAGTCCATGCCATTTGAAAACTCCTTTTTACTAGCAGAGTATACAATTTCTTTTTAATTTAGTCAACAGAAATCATAATGCCATATTTAACAAACCGTGTTTTAAAAATGTTAGAAAGTTGTTTTTTATATTTTTTTACAAAATAAACATCACCTGGCTTTGCACTGTGCAAACGGGTGTACATTTCCATTAAAGGGATATCCGGTTTTAAAAAATCTTCTTTTTTTAAGGCGGTTAAATTGTAATTTGTTTTTTGTTGAGCCAGTTGAATGGCAATCAATAAGTTAAGGGAGAGAGTTTTATATGATTTGAGTATATTATCTGCTTTTAAAGCAAAATCTTCAGCATTTTTAAAGCCATGTTTTTTTACAAATGCATCAAAACTTTTGAGTTCTCCTACTTTTTCTAACGCATATATATACATCAAAAATGGGTCGGCAATGGTTCTATGCGGTTGATCTATTGTGAGGGTTGTAACAGCTCTCATCAAACCGGATAAGTCATATTTTTGAGGTTTATAGCTATCTAAATCAATGATGAGATTTGAAAAATTAACAATATCCGTTTCTGTTAAATCAGTTTTATAATATGTGCTGTCATCATTTTCAGAAAGTTTGAAGAGTTCTCTAACCGTCGGATAGACATAATCTACATTTTTGGGACTTAATTCCGGAAGAGGATTTTGTTGTATTTTTTCTTTGCCGAATAAGTCTTCTTTTGGTGGGGCTTTCCAAAAATCCGGATCTAAAAATGTGTAGAAGGCCGGAGAGAGATTATTTAAATGTTGCTGGGCAAATTCCTTTAATTGTGGAGCAATAACAGTTGGTTTTTTGTTTTTCCAAAATAAAATTTCAGGATGCGTTTTTATTTTATGTGAAACAAAAGGCATAATGTGTAACATCGGAAAGATATATTGTCTCTTTTCATAGGGAACGGTTAAATAAAAGGCAATAACTTTGTCATCATTTAATTTTTCGTTAAGAGCCTCTTGCATTTTAGCGACGGCACTTTTCTCCAATACGCCATTCAAAGGAGCTGATAATATAACCATGTCCTTAGAAATCGGAAAGGATGAATTCTCATTTGAAAAGGCTTTTGGTTGAAATACAAACAGTAATAGGGGCAGTAACAATATGTTTTTTTTCATGTTCTCTCCTGTTGTTAAACGGTCGGCAGATTTAAGTTTTTGTTTTGAAAAAGAATAATATCTTTTAATTTATCATGAATATTCAACAAATAAGCTGTTCTATAATATCTTAGATAAAAAGATTTAATGGTTGTTTCTTTTAAACCAAAACAAATATGTGGGCTTAATATTTTTTCGTTAAAAACACTTATTTCATTTTTCAGATCCGGGATTAAAACTTTTTTATAAAAAAGAGTGTATGCTAAAATATAAAAAATACAAAGTGCAATCATTACATAAATATTCAGGCTGTTGAGAGTAACTAATGGGGTAATAAAGACGGTTAAAATAACAATGCCCGTTATTAAGTATTTAAACAAAATAACAAACCTGGCTAATAAGTTAAAAGTTTTTTGTATAAAGAAACGTAAAAATCTATTTTTTAAGAAAAAGATTACCAAAGTTAAAATGATTGTGCTTTTTTTATTTAATTTTTGTATTTTTTTTATGGCAGTTAAGTTATCAACCGTTAATTTTTTATGGTTTAAAAAGGTTAAAACAAAAAATGGTAATGTATTAATTCTTTTTAGTATATTTCTCTTTCTTTTTTCTATTTTTTTCAAATAATAATATGATAATATTAAATAAAAGGTTAAAGATAAAAATGCAAAAATAGGAAAGAGAATAAATTTAAATTTTTCAAAAAAGAATTCATTAAAATTTGTAGCTAACCCATTCTCTGTAAATATTTCATAAAGTTTGACATCGGCATAGGCGGGTAGTGGTTGTTTAAGACGATAAGCAGTACTTCCCTTATTATCTGTTACCATGTTAAAAGAATTGGCGATATTCAGGTTGTTAGATCCGAATAAAAGACCTTTTTCAAAAGAAGTCGGTTTATAAGGATGCAAAACAAGGACCTTAAAGCGTTCTACGGGAAGGGGCCATTTTAAGCCTGTTAAGCTAATAAACAAGCGATTTTTACCATCACGCTTTTGAATGGCATTATGAATAATGTAACTTAGCTTTAGAATATGTAGACCTGCAGGATATTTTTTTGTGCCTGATATAATAAATTCGTCTTCTTTTTCATCAATAACATATGGAATTTGTTTGTTGTTTTTTTCAAATGAATTTAACGTGATGTGAAGTGGTTTTAAAGTATTTACCCCTTTAAAATAAGTGGGTATAACGCGTTGTATGTCTGTATCTTTTGTTGTAATAAACTGAATAAACTCCTGAACAAAAACAGCATTATTATCTAAAATCTGAATTTGTGTATAAAAATCCGTTGTATGATTTATATAGCCGGCCGTTCTTTTTTCGCCAAAAGGTGTTTTAACTTCATAAGATAAATTAAGTGGTGCTGTATTTTGAGATAACTCTTCCTGAGAAAGAGGTTTTAATCTTGGTAAATTGTCTTTTTTTTGTAAATAGTTTGGATTTTCTATTTTGACAATGGGATGCCCCTTATAAACTTCAGAAATCTTTTCTTTATAATAATTGGGGTTACTCATGTTAAAGATAACTTCAGGCGCGTACCCGTTTGTTTGGGAAAAAGCGGCTATAGGTAAGAAAAGCATCAAAAATAAAAATCTTAACATTTGTTCTCCTTTTGAATGTCAAAGGCGGTACAGACTTCAATTAATGGGCATGAAGCACACTTTGGTTTTTTTGCGGTACATACGTATCTGCCGTGTAAGACAAGACAAAGGGCTACATCCGGTTGGTAATTAGCAGGGATTATTTTTTGCAATTTTTCTTGTACTATAGCTGGATTTTTTCCTGTACAAATATTTAGTCTATGGCATAACCGAAAAACATGTGTGTCCACGCCGATAAGGGGGGCATGAAAAGCAACGTTTAAAAATACACTGGCCGTTTTTTTGCCGACACCGCTTAAAGAGAGTAACTCTTCAAAAGTGTTGGGAACTGTTTCATTGTGTTTTTCTATCAATTCTTTAGAAAGATTTATAATGGATTTGGCTTTATTATTAAAATAATTAATGGATTTGATATGTTGTTTTAAGCCTTCTTCTCCAAGTGCTAGCATTTCTCTGGGTGTTGTTGCTACTTCAAAAAGAGTTTTTGTTACTTTATTTACCCCTTTGTCGGTACTTTGGGCGGATAAGATAATAGCTGCTAATAAAGTGAAGTTATTTTTATAGTTTAACTCGCATTTCGGATTGGGATAAACTTCAAACAGTTTATTTAAAAAATTAACAAGTTCATTTTTTTTCATTAAGGCCATATTAGTAGCTCCTTGTTAAAATAAAATCTGCCAATTCTTTTAAGGACGGGTTTTTATTTAAGGGAGAAACAGTTAAGGCTTCAAGAGCCTGTATATGCAATTTTTTAGCTAATTCAATAGTTTTTTCTTTGCCGTAGATGGAAAGCAAGGTTGATTTATGGGCGTTTTTATCTTTTTTAAGTGTTTTTCCAACGGTTTTTTCATCCCCCGTTTCATCCAACAAGTCATCTGTTATTTGAAATAACAAACCTATAGCATGGGCATATTCTTTAAGAGCGGTTAAGATCGTGGAAGATGCATTTGCAACAATTCCCGGAGCAATACAGGCAAATTCTAATAAGGCACCTGTTTTTAAGGATTGCATAAAATAAATCTCTTTTTCCGTAAGAGGATTTTTTTCGGCACTTAAGTCTATGATTTGCCCCCCGATCATCCCGTTTATGCCGGCACTTTTTGATAAAAGAGTGATTAATTTGCATCTGATTGTAGCGTCAGGATGTGTTTTTTCATCGCTGAGAATTTCAAATGCTTTTGTTAATAAGAGGTCTCCTGTTAAAATAGCGGTTGATTCGCTAAAATGAATATGGCAAGTCGGTTTGCCTCTACGTAAAGTATCATTATCCATCGCGGGCAGATCGTCATGAATAAGAGAGTAGGTGTGAACCATTTCAAGAGCCAATGCAATTTGTTTGGCATATAACGGATTTACACCTAATAAGTCAGAGATTGTTAAAACAAGAAAAGGACGAATGGCTTTACCGGCTCCGATAAATGTATATTCAACAGCTTGTATCAACTCTTGTCTTAAATCATTTACATTTGTAAATTCAGATAAAAGGCAAGAGTCAATTTGGGTTCTGACTTGTTTTAATTTATTTGTTAACGGCATCATCAAAATCTTCTGTTTTTAACGGGGTCATATTTTCACCAATGACGAGTAAGTCTATTTTGGATTTTGCATTTTTTAGTTTTTCTTCACATAGATTTTTAAGAGCAACACCTTTTTCATAGGCGTTAACGGCATCATCTAGTTTAACTTTACCGCTCTCAAGTTGGCGGACAACTGTTTCAAGCTCTTGCATAGCTTCTTCAAAAGATAAGTTCTTAATATCTTCTTGCATCTTAAACCTCATTAATTGTGTTTATGCCCACAACAACAGCCGGATTGGCAATCACACTTGTGTTCTTGTGTTCTTTTTTTGGTTGTATATTTACCTTTACAAGAGGATTTGCATTCTTTTTTTGTTGCTTTTGTATGTGTAGCTTCTTTTAATACCATTTCCTGTGTCGTAATATCATTTATGATATCCCATACGAGTTCTCTTGTTTCAAAAAGAGTTTGAAGAGCCGTTATATTTTCTTCGGTTTCTTCAGCTTTATTGATAAGTTCTAAAATTTCTTCTTGTAGCTTGAAAGATTTTTCTGAAACAATTTTCATCTCTTCCCATAAGATTTTGGAGTTGTGGGCTGTTTCTTTTAATTTATTTAGGCTGTTTAGTTTTTTTGTAATTTCATTGATCATATTTAACTCCTTTTCATTTTAGTAAGTTTATCTGAAGTTGTTTAGAAATACAAGTTTTTTTTATTAAAAAAAATATTGACACTTTTTGATGATAAGTTTAGTATTTTAGAAAATATTTGAACATATTTATCCATTTACTCGTTAACCTCAGCAGAGGAGTTTTTATAATGAAAAAAAGTTTAATATTCGGTTTTTCTGTGTTGTTTTTTGCATTACAGGCTGAGGCACTGGATCCATTTATGGTTCTCCAACAAAATGCTCCTAAAGGGTGTATTGATAAAGATATTGTGGACAAAGAAATGAGCTTGCCGGAGCTTTTAGAGATTGGTCTTTGTAATAATCCCTTATTAAACAGAGGCTACATGGAAGTTAAAGCAGGGGAGGCCTCATTAGGTAAATCTAAGTCTGAGTATTTACCGGATATTACTTTAAAAGGATCGGCAACGGATACTTATTCTAAAACAGAAGAATACACTTCTGCGGCTGAAAATCCGTATAGCCTAAATGCTGCCCTTTCTTGGTTAATATATGATTTTGGTGGTAGAAGTGCAAGAGTAAAGAGAGCTGAAAATTATATGCTTTCTACGCAATTTGCTTACAATGCGTTGATTAAGGATACACTTTTAAACATTAATAATGCTTATTTTGATTTATTGAGTGCTCAAGAGGTTTTAAAAAGCGCTAAGACAAGTGAAGCCAGTTTTAAAAAATCGTATGAAGAGTCCTCTCGGCGTTATGAATTGGGGTTAGTCTCTTTAAGTGATAAGTTACTGGCAAAAACAAGCTATGAAGAATCGCGTTTGGAAGTTGTACAGGCTGAAAATCTTGTTAAGACCAATCAAGGTAAGTTAGCTGTCTTATTAAACATATCCCCCAATATTCGGTTAAATTTAGCTAAACCGAAAAATGATAAAGATTTAACCGTTTTGGCAATGAAAGATATGTCTGTTGAAGAGATGATTGAAACAGCTTTAAGACAGCGACCGGAAATACAAAAAAGCCAAAAAGATATAGAAGCAGCGTCTGAAAATGTAAAAGTACAAAAAGCGTTGGCATTGCCGTCTTTATCATTTTCAGCCCAAACGGGATATGAGGATGATTGGCACGATAAACGTTCGTATAAGTATGGAACAACGGTGGGTGTTAATTTATCCGTTCCTCTTTTTACGGGATTTTCGGATACCTATAATATTAAAGAGGCAGAATATCAAGAAAAACAAGCCTATCTTTCAAAAGAAGATACCGCCGAGACGATTAAAAATGAAGTTTGGACCGCTTATCACGATTATAAAACGGCTGTTTCTTCGTATGATATCAGTCAGAAGGCATTGGAAAGTGCTGTTGAAAATGAACGGGTTGCTTTTGCCTCCTATCAGGTGGGAAAAGGTGATATCCTTAATTTGCTGACAGCGGGATCGCAACTTTCAAATGCCCGTAAGGAAGTTATTGTTGCATATTATTCTGTATTAACAAGCAAAGCAAAATTATATAGAGCCATAGGGAGATTTTAATGAAAAAGTGGATTTTGGGTACGGCGATTGTTTCAATCATCTGCGGTATTTATTATTTTTCAAAAGAAGAAAATAATGATCTTTCACCTGCAGATTTTGAGATTATGAAAGTAGAACGTGGAAAAATTATAGAGGAAGTAACGGCTTCCGGGAAAATTCAGCCGATAAATACTGTCAGTGTCGGGACGCAGGTTTCGGGTATCGTTGAAAAAGTGTTGGTTGATTATAATGATGAAGTTAAAGAAGGGCAGTTATTAGCCCAACTGGATACAGCTGTTTTAGTTGAAAATAAAAATGATGCCAAAGCAAGATTGGATCTGGCTAATGCTAAAAAGAAAGTGGCGGATTTGAATTTTAAGCGGTATGAAAAGTTATATAAAGATAAGTTGATTGCCAAAGCTTCTTTAGAAGAGGCAGAAGTTAATTTGGCTAGTGCGGATGCAGATGTTTTAACGGCTACGGCAGAATATAACAAAGCTGATCGTAATTTTGGATATGCCCAAATTACATCGCCTGTTTCAGGAACGGTTATTTCAAAAGAAGTGGAGCAGGGGCAAACCGTTGCGGCTTCTTTACAAACTCCGACACTTTTTACTATTGCGGAAGATTTGTCTAAGATGCAGATAGAAGCCTCTATTGCGGAGGCTGATATCGGTGCTATCCAATCCGGTATGAATGCCTCGTTTACGGTGGATGCGTATCCCAATGATAAATTTTCAGGCGTTGTTAAACAAATACGTCTTTCGCCGACAGAGGAGTCTAATGTTGTTATGTACACGGTGGTAATTGAAGTGGATAATTCATCACGTAAGTTATTGCCGGGAATGACTGCTTTTGTACAAATTGTAATTCATGATATGGATAATGTGTTAAGAATACCGACCGCTGCATTGCAATATAAACCAAATGCTGTTGTGCGTAAATTTTTGCCTAAGATAACTTTGGATTTAAATGCCAATCAAGGCGTTGTTTATCAATTAAAAGACGGTAAAATTTGGCCGATTGTTTTTACAAAAGGTATTATGGATGCCTCTTATGTGGAAGTTGTTGACGGATTAAATGAGGGAGATACCTTTATTACGGAATATATTCAAAAAAAACGGTAGGTATACATGAAAAAAGAAACAAATTTGGTTATTGATGTTAAGGATTTGTGTAAGACATATTATATGTCAGGAGGGATGCAACAGTCTGTTTTAAAAAATGTTTCTTTTGAAATTAGTAAAGGTGAGTTTGTTTCCATCATGGGACATTCCGGATCCGGTAAATCAACGTTGATGAATATCTTGGGATGTTTAGATAGGCCGACAAGTGGAGACTATTATTTAACCGGTAAAAAAGTTTCAGAAAAGTCGGATAATGAATTAGCTTATATTCGGGGGCATGAGATCGGTTTTGTTTTTCAAAATTTTAATCTTCTGATGAAAAGAAGTATCGCTGACAATGTTTCTTTGCCTCTAATTTATCAGGGTATTGGTGAAAAAGAAAGATATAAAAGAGCAGTAGAAATGTTGACGGTTGTGGGGCTTAAAGGATATGAAGATCGGTTGCCAACTCAAATTTCTGGAGGAATGCAACAAAGAGTTGCAATAGCTAGAGCCTTGATTAACAACCCTTCTATTATTTTTGCAGATGAGCCGACTGGCAATTTAGATACAGCAACTTCTAATGAAATTATGGCTTTATTTACTGAGTTAAATAAAAAAGGAATAACAATTGTTTTGGTTACGCATGAAGATGATGTTGCCGATTATGCAAAGCGAATGATTAAGATTCATGACGGTAAAAAAGAGTATGATGGGTTTCGTAAAGATTATAAAAAGGATAAGTTATGATTTTTCAAATAATTAAAGAATCCTGGATTTCTATCGGTGCATACAAGTTAAGAACATTTTTAACAATGCTCGGTATTTTAATTGGGGTTGCTGCCGTTGTGATGATGGTGGCGGCTGGTCAAACTGTCCAAAATGAAATTACGAAAACTTTTGATTCTATGGGAACAAACTTAATTATTATTGGGCCGGGAGAAACCGTTAGTGGCGGGGTCAGAGGCGGACGTGGTCGTCCGAGTGTTAGCTTTGACGATGTAGAATCTTTAAAAGGATTAAAAGATGTTAAAACAGCTTCCTACCTTGTAAATGGTGCGGTTCAGGCTGTTTATGGTTCTAATAATTATGGTGTCAGTGTGGCAGGTACTACACCTGAGTATTTAGAAATCGGTAATTGGGAAATTGATAAAGGTGTTATGTTTTCAGACAAAGATTTGAAAACAGGTCGCCCCTATGTTGTTATTGGTCAAACAATTGTTGAGGAGCTTTTTGGATTACAAGACCCAATCGGTAAAGTTATACGTTTAAAAAGCAGACCCTTTACCGTTATTGGAACATTGAAAGAAAAAGGTGATGGTTTAATGGGAGAAGATCAAGATAATATAGTGATGATGCCTTCTACTACTTTTAGACAACGGATACATTCCGGATTTAGACCACAGTATACAAATGTTGCCTTTGTTAAAACCGTTAGTGAAGATAAAATGGAGGCTGTTGCAAATAGAATTGAATACCAGCTTAGAGCCCGTCATCATCTAAAAGAGGGTTCTGATAATGATTTTACAGTTCGTTTAATGACGGATATGGTGGAAAAAGTTAGAAATGTTGGTTTTATTCTCTCTGTTTTATTGGCTTCTATTGCTTCTATTTCACTTGTTGTTGGTAGTATCGGTATTATGAATATGATGCTTGTTTCCGTAACGGAAAGGACAAGAGAAATCGGAACACGCAAAGCTTTAGGAGCTTCTAATAAGTGGATTATGTTGCAATTTTTAACAGAATCTGTGATGATTTCTTTTATGGGTAGTTTTGTCGGTATGATATTAGGGGTTGTTTCTTCACAGGTTGCCGGCAGTATTTTTGATAAAGATGTACCAATTTCTCTATGGTCAGTTGTTATTTCTGTAACGGTTGCTGTTGTTGTCGGGGTTGTATCTGGTTTGATGCCGGCAATTAAAGCGATGAAGCTGGATCCGATTGATGCATTGAGATTTCAGTAAAAATTATTTGATAAAAGGTAAGACATGAAAGAAGAAGAGATTTACATTATTGCTGCCGAATTGCTGACAAAAATTGATTCATCTGCTTCAACGGCTAATGAGATTGTTAATTCTTACACCAAAAAGCATAAATATATTGAAGCAGAGGAGAGAAAGCTTCTTTTAGATTTAATTTGGGGTGCTATTCGTGTAAAAGCCAGATTAAATTATGTTTATCCCAATTCAGATTGGTTGTTTAAGTTGAAGCAAATGAAGGAAAACGGAATACCTGATTCAAAAGATATGCCGTTACCGGTTCGGTTAGAAGTTCAAGAATGGTTTTTAAATCATCTTCCGGACCCTGAGCCAGAGTTAGAAGCTATGTTACAACCGGCACCTATTGTTTTAAGGGCTAATGGAGACAGAAACGACATTTTAAAAATGTTGCAAGCCGAAGGATTGGAGGTTACAGCCTGTGAGCATTCGCCATTAGGTATTATTTTAAAAGAATATGCAAATCTTAAAGAAAGTAAAACTTTTAAAAAGGGATTGATAGAAATTCAAGATGAAGGGGCTCAATTGCTGTCGCTTGCAACAGGAATAAAACCGAATGATGATGTTTTTGATTTTTGTGCAGGAGCTGGCGGAAAGTCTCTTATTTTTGCACAAATGATGCAGAACAGAGGCTTTATTCAAGCTTATGATGCCTCTTATAAAAGATTAAGTGAGTTGTCAAAAAGGGCCTGGCGTGCCAATGTTAGTATTATTAAACCGGTTTTTAAATTGCCTCCCCCGCATAAAAAGTTTGATTATGTTGTTGTTGATGCCCCGTGTACGGGAACGGGTACATGGCGTAGAAGTCCTGATCTTAGATGGACGTTAAGCGAAAGGCAACTGTATAATATTACCCAAAAGCAAGCTGAAATTTTATCCGTTGCTCAAGAATATGTTAAAAACGGTCATTTTCTGGTTTATATTACCTGTTCTTTGACGTATGATGAAAATGAGAATCAAGTAACTGATTTTATTAAAAACTTCCCGTCTTTCCATGTTGTTGAAACAAACAGATATTCACCCTGGCGAACAAACACAGACGGATTTTTTATGTGTATATTACAAAAAAGGTAGAGTAGGGTATGAAAAAAGAAATAAAAAGTTGTATGGTTTCAGTTGCCTCTTTTGAATTATCCGATACTGAAAAGTATTTGTTAAATAAGCATAATCCATTGGGTGTAACATTATTTGCACGAAATATAGATACGCCTGAACAAACAAAAAATTTAATTTTAAGTATCAAAGATGTTTTGGAGCGTGATGATGTCATAGTTGCCATAGACCAAGAAGGTGGACGGGTAGCCAGATTAAAATCGCCGTATTTTAGAGACTATTTATCGCAAAAAAGTTTGGGTAGTTTTTTAAGTTTAAAAGATCAAATCAAGGCAACAAAATTACAAGCTATGTTAATTTCCAATGACTTACTATCTTTGGGATTTAATTTAAATTATGCACCATGTGCAGATATTTTATTCCAAAAAACGGATAATGTATTAAAGACAAGATGTTTTTCTTCTGATGAACGTGTTGTTAGCCGTTTGGCAGAAGAAATGATGACTGTTTATATAAAAAATAATATCGTACCTTGTCTCAAACATGTACCGGGGCATGGGCGAATAACTTTAGATCCTCATTTAGAATTGCCGTATTTAGATGCTTCTTTTGAAAAACTAAAAAAAGACTTTTATCCATTCAAAATGTTGTCGCAAAAAACACCGATGATGATGACAGCACATATTGTTCTTAGCCAATTAGATAATAAACCGGTTACACAATCAAAAAAAGTGATTCAAAATGTTATTCGTAAAGAAATTGGTTTTGACGGTTTTTTAATAACAGATGCATTAGATATGAAAGCGTTAAACGGTTCTCTTTCAGAAAAAGTGATTTCTTCTTTAAACGCTGGTTGTGATGGGGTTTGTTTTTGTATGGGTGATACCTCAGGTTTAACAGAAGTTTTGGAAAATACGCCCGTTATGACTGATGTTTCTTTAGAGCGATTTGAAAAAGTCAGAAAAATTATTTTATCTGATAATGTCAAGAAAAAAATAACTGATTCAGATATAAAGGAATATACAGACTTAAAAGAAAAAGCCTTTGTTTTTCAAGAGGATTATGATGCGGTAGAAACGCTTCATTTATTACAAACAAAAAATTAGAAAAGCTGATTTTAAAATAAAAAGCTTGATTTATTTTTTTTCTTTTATTATCCTTTTTTAGATAGATTTATTAAAATGGGGGCAGGATGAATATAATCAGTTTTTTCTTTAGACGTTCTAAAGCGGATTCACCGGATGTTTTGGGTCGGTATCCGGAGCATATGCAGGTCCCTGCATTGCCGGAAAGACGGTATTTAAAAACATCCAGATTATTAGCCCTGTTTATTTTTTTGAATTTGGCTGCTTTAATAGCAATCGCTGGTTTTTATACGTATTATGCCGATCGGGTTGATGTTCGTATTTTTAATAGAAATTTAGTGCATTTATATACTTTAGATTCATCTAGACAAGTACTGATACCCTCGGAACATGCAACAAAACGTATTTCATCTATTGTTCTTTTTTCAGAAAAACTTCTAAGAAATTATATTTATAATCGCCACAGTATTGTTTGGGATAATGCAGTCATGAAAAGCAGATGGGATATTGGCGGACCTGTCCATATTTTTTCAAGTCATAAAAAGGTTTATGCCCCCTTTAGAGTTGGAGCAGATGGTGTTTTTGCAGAATCCAGAACGGTGGGTTTTGTCAGAGATGTACATATTTATGAACTCAAATTGATTAAAGCTAATCTTTGGGAAGCGGTTATTGATACTTTTGATATGCCGATACCGGATGCTTATAAACAATTATGTCCTTGTACGGATAATTCAAAGGCATGCCTTTCTTGTAAGGAAAAACATGCTTATCGTCGTTTAAGGCATCGTGTCTTTATCAGAACGACTTTTAATGGGCCGAAAACATTGGGTAATCCTTTAGGGTTTCTGGTTGAATCGTATAATATGCTTTATACACCCATTCATAAAAATGAAAATTTTTGGAAGATTCCAAATGATTTGAAACCGGAATTATAATTAAATGCGATTATAAATATCCTCTAATCGGATGATGTCATTTTCATCTAAAAGAGATCCCAACTGTATTTCAATAAATTCTAAAGGTATATTTTCATGGTTTTCAATGCGATGAATTGCTTCAACCGGTATAAAAACATGTTCATTTTGAAAGTATTCTCTTTTCGTATCATTTAGCGTAACAATACCTTTGCCTTGTGTAATAATCCAATGTTCTGATCTGAAACGGTGTTTTTGTAGAGAAAGAACACCGTTGGGATTGACAATAATCTTTTTAATAACGAAGTTTTCTTGAACATCTATTGTTTCCCATGTTCCCCAGGGTCTAGTATCTTTATCTCCGATTTTATAACTTATACTCATAGTTGTCTCCTTAGATAATTGATACCATCATATGGATGATTTTATTTTTCGTCAAGAAGATATTTTATGATAAATGCGAAAAAATACTTGCACATTTTTTTTTTAGGAGTAATATATCCACGTGTTAAATATTTAATAAGGAGAATTTTATGCCTTCAGTAGTAAATGATTCATGTGTATTGTGCAAAAGTTGTGTTGAAGTCTGTCCGGTTGGAGCATTCCACGATGCTGGTACACAGGTTGTTGTTAATCCTGATGACTGTATTGATTGTGGTGTTTGTATTGCCGAATGTCCGCAAGGAGCCATCAGTTCCAGTGATGAAGCTGATGAAAAATGGATTAAATTTAATGCTGAAAAATCAGCGGAATGTCCAAAGGCTTAATGCTTTTTTATAAAGAGAACGGCGCTTTTTTTTAAGGGCGTCGTTTTTTTATTTACATTTACTTTAAAATAGGGTAGGGTAACATAAAAAGATAGGGAAAAAATGGAAAAGTTTAAGATTTCTGTTGTTATACCAGTGTATAATGAAGCTGAAAATATTAATCCGCTATTAGAGCGGCTTTTGCCGGTACTGGAAAAATATGCCGATTATGAAGTTATTTTTGTTGATGACGGTAGCTCTGATGATACGGCTCTTATATTGGAAGAGAAATACAAACAAAACAATCGGATTAATTATATTTCATTTTCACGCAATTTTGGTCACCAATATGCATTGCGTGCCGGTTTGGATTATGCAACAGGCGACTGTGTTATTTCAATGGATGGAGATTTACAACATCCGCCTGAATTAGTAGAGAATATGATAGCTGACTGGTTAGATGGGTACGATATTGTTTATACGATTAGAAAAGATACGATGGATGCCGGTTTTATAAAAAAATTAACTTCGTCTTTGTTTTATAAGTTATTTTCTTTTTTTTCAGGGTTAAAATTACCTAAAGGAACGGCAGATTTTCGTCTTTTGGATAAAAAAGCCTGTAAGGTTTTGGTCTCTATGCAGGAAAGTAATCTTTTTTTGCGTGGGATGGTGTTTTGGATGGGGTTTAGACAAAAGGCTATCCCTTATTGTGCAGAGAAGAGATTTAAAGGTACCAGTTCCTATACATTTAGAAAAATGGTGGGATTAGCTCTTTTAGGAGCGACTTCGTTTAGTATTAAACCATTGCGGTTTGCAATTTATTTGGGATTGTTGATAGCTGCTTTTGGTTTTTTCTTTACAGCATATGTGCTGTATCAAAAATTGTTTGTCGGTTCTGTTATAACAGGATGGGCTTCTTTAATGAGTGTTGTTCTTATTTTAGGAGGAGTTCAACTTTTTATGATGGGGATAATCGGCGAATATGTTGGTATGGTCTTTATGGAAACAAAAAGACGTCCGAAATATATTATTCAAAAGACAACATTAGTAAAAAAATAAAAGAGGTGTAAATGCTGAAAAAAATTTTTGCTAAAGACGGTTTTGTAATGCGTAATATGGATATTTTAGTAACCATTGCCATTACGATAGCTTGTTATTTATATTTGTGGGGGTTACTCTCACTTAATATTTACAATACGGATTTTGTTGTAAAAGGTGGAGACTTTACAGTTTCTTATTTGGGAAGTGTTTTTTATCGGCTTGATGAATGGAGATGGCCGATTTTTACGCATATGAATTTGGCCTATCCGTATGGTATTTCTGTTCATGGAACAGATGGCTCACCTCTTTTATCATTAATTTTTAAAGTGTTTCATAAGTTTTTTGGTCTAACGGCTGAGGCTCAGTTTGTCGGTCCGTGGATGCTATTCTGTTATATCTTACAGGCAATAGCTTCTGTTCTTATTTTCCGTCATGCTTTTAAAAATAAATATTTTATCGTTATTGCTTCGCTGTTTTTTGTTTCAGCCCCGATTATGATGATGCGAGTTTTTGTGCATATTAATTTAATGTGCCATTTCATTGTGTTGTTCACCTTATTACTTTATTTAAATAATCGCTTAATTAAAAAAGATTGGATATGGATGGGTGTTTTATTCTCTTTTGCTATTTTGACATGTCCGTACTTTTTGCCGATAATCAGTGGCTTTTTTGCTATTTTAATTTGGCAAAAATTTTGGATTGAGAAAACTTTGGGATTTAAAACACTTTGTAAAGGTTTACTCTTTTTGGCCGGCGTTTTTGGTTTTTGGTTCTATTTGCTTGGTATGGTAACAACGGAACAGAACTTGGCCAGTGGCGGATGGAGAGGATTGGGTTTGAATTTAACGGCCCTGTTTAATCCGATTTGGAGTCAATCCCGTATCTTTAATACATTAACACCGGCTGCCGATTTTGATGCAGATAACTATTTCGGTTTTGGTCTATTACTATTGTTGTTGATTTGTTTCCCATCGGTTAAACGCTTATTTTCAGGAGAAAATTTAAGACGTCATTATCCATTGGCTTTATTACTGTTAGGATTAACGATTTTTGCGTTGTCTTCACAAGTAAAACTCGGTACTTTTGTTGTTTTAGATTATAAACCGGGTCCATTTATTGATTGGTTGGGAAATGTTTTTCGTTATTCAGGGCGTTTCTTTTGGCCAATATGGTATTTGTTAGCTTTTTTTGTTATCAAAACATTTGTACAAAAGTATCCGAGAGGAGCTGTTCTTTTATTGCCGGCGTTCTTATTTATCCAAATTTGGGATTTATATCCGACATATAAGGCAAAATCGGATTTTGTTTATATCTCTCCTAAAGAGCCGTTGCCGATGGTTTCGCCGGAATGGGAGCGTTTGAATAAAGAATACCCGAACGTCTTTATCTTTGCCCATAATGAGAATTATCGTAATATGTGGAGATGGGCTCTTAAGTATAAAAAGAATGTCAATTATGGCTTTTTAAATCGCCCATCTATCAAAACACAAAAATTGATTGATAAAACAAAAGAAGAAATTTTGTCAGGTTATGTCTCAGATAAAAGTTATTTTTATTTGATTGATCCTCCGTTTATGAAAACGATTGAGGATGCTGCTAAAACAAATCCGGATGTTCGGATTTTAAAAGACAGAATCAAAAATTTGGATGGCTTTTTAATTTTGGAATATCAAGAGGACTTGGTAAAAGAACGAGAAACTTTTGAAGAAGTTCGCATTCCCGTTAAGCATAATCATTGGGAAGATACCGTTGTTCAAATTTCAAAATACCGTGCCTATCGTAATGTAGATGGTCAGTTTATTGATTATGCTTCCATTGTTAAATTTGACGATAAAGAGTTGATTTTAAAGTGGGATAAATACGGTATAGAAGAGTTTGAGAAGAAGCCCGAAGAAAAACAATACCGTCAACGGGTGAAAAATTAAACCTGTAAAATAAAAAAGCCAATCCTAAATACACAGGGTTGGCTTTTTTTGCTGTTCATATGATAATTATTAATAAAATGAATATGTTATAGTAACTTTATAAAATGTTTGAAACAAAAGAATTGTTGGTCAGATTTAATTTTTATCCGTTTATAATACTGGTACTTAAATGAAAAATCTCATACTGCACAACAAGGTGTGTCAGAGCTTAAAATATCCTGTATTCTTTTAATATATTAGTATTTCTTTTTTCTTGATTTAGTGTTTCGTCTTGTTTTAGAAAATGTTTTTTTATTTTCTGCATAAAGAAGTTCAGAAGAAGTCAATTTCTTTTTAAGAGACGGTCTTGACAGTTTGATAAGTATGGCTCGCATTAATAAAAAGCCACACATGATAATTATAAAAATACCGGTATTTTGATTTGAGAAAACAAGAGCGATAAAAATTAAAAGAAAAATTCTAAGTGTAGCTGAAATAAATAGTATTAAATTTTTATGTTTACTTTGTTTAATAATGGATATTGTCTGCCAAAGCAAAAACATATAGAGTAGGGCCAATGTGGCTCCGATTAAACCGTAAGAAAAAAAATCAGACATTGTTAATGTTATATTTTTCATAAAAAATCCTATCATTTATATTTCAAGTACTTCTTTAACCTTTTCAAGTAATTGATTGAGTTCAAAAGGTTTTGAAATAAAGGATAAATCCTTAGTTTCAGAAGATGCATGTCGTGCTAAATCTTCTGAATAACCGCTCATTAAAAGCGCTTTTAATTTAGGATAAGCTCCTTTTGCTTTTTTGATGAGTGTTTCGCCATCAATTCCCGGCATAATCATATCCGTTAACAACAAGTCAAAATCAGATCGTTTGGACAGTTCCTCCAAAGCTTGTTCGGCATTGGCACATTCTGTAACGTTAAAACCTTTAGATTTAAGAACCCGAGCAACCACAAGACGAACGCCATCTTCATCATCAACCAGTAAAATATTTGGTGTTTCTAAAGATGTAAAGACCGCTCTGATAGGCTTGTGTTCTACTTGAGCGGGTTGGGGAGATTCTATACGTGGTAGGTAGATAATAAATGTTGTACCAATACCCTTTTCACTGTCAACGGAAATATATCCGCCGGCAGCTCTGATAATTCCATAAACGGTAGAAAGTCCCAATCCGGTTCCGGAACCGGTTGCACCACCTTTTGTTGTAAAAAATGGTTCAAAAATATGGGGTAAGTGCTCTGATGATATACCCTCGCCATTATCGGAAACGATAATTTTGATATAATCGCCCGATTGAATCATGTCATTACCACACGGTTTTGCTTTTTTTAGCTTTTCTTTTGTTGCAGATATTTTGAGTGTACCGCCACTTTTCATGGCATCTTTGGCATTAACGGCTAAATTTAAGAAAATTTGTGTTAGTTGATTTGGATCCATTTTAACACAGCCGAGTTGACGTTTCATTTCAGTTTTAAGGTTGACAAAGGGGGCGATGCTTCGTTGTAAAAGAGTTGATAAGTCAATAAAGGCATCATGAAAATTGATAACCTGAATTTTGCTGGGTTGTTTGCGTGAAAAGGTTAGCAACTGACCGACAAGACCGGAGGCTTTATTAGCATTCCCTTTAATTTGCATAACATCCAAAAAGGAGGGGTCATTTGGGTTGTAGCGTTGTAACAGTAAATCGCAAAATCCGATAATGGCTGTTAATAAGTTGTTGAAATCATGTGCAATTCCGCCAGCAAGTTGACCGATGGCTTGCATTTTTTGAGCATGAGCAAATTGTAACTCTAAATTTTTTCTTTCGGAGGCGTCAATTAAATAAAGTATTAAAGTATCTTTTGTCCTTGTCGTAAAGCTTGCAAAAATATTGAATGTTTTTGCTCCAAACTCAGGGGAAGAAATAACATCAATTCTCTCTGTTTTTGATAATCCGTTTGTTAATTTTGATAATTTTGATGAAAGCACATCTCTTGTATTTTCAAAAAAATCTAAAATATTTGTTTTTTCTTCATCTGATGCCGATTGCTTAAATAACTGAATAAATGATTTATTTTTTTGCAAAATGTGATAATCAAGAGCATCAATAATGACTAGAGGCAAGGGCGATTCTGAAAACAGATAGGTGTTTTTTTCGTTTTCTATAACATTTTGTTCTTTTAAAACACCTGAGAAATAAAGAGTGTCATGGGCATCAAAGGGGCGTTGCATAACATGGAACAGTTTAGATCCTTCTTTGGCTTTGAAAGACAATGTCCCACTCCAAATACCGGAAAAATCAGGGCATCCGTCGTGAATTAAACTATGTAACTCTTTTGAAAGCAAATCATCAAATGAAACGCCAAATAAGTTGCAAAAAGCTTTATTAACATAAATAAGAACACCTTTTTTATCAGTTAGATAAACAGGGTCTGAAAATGTGCTGAGCACATCTGACATAAACTCTAACTGTTTTGTCAGACTAAAATGTAAGGCATATTGGGCAGAAGTATCTTTTGCCGTAATTAAAAGTGCTTTTTTGATACGTTTTATACCAATAGAATAAATGTGATGAAGGGTTTTAATTTCTACTTCAATCGGTGTTTGTGTGCAATAAGCATCAATTAGCTTTTGGACACTTTGAGCGTTTTCGGCGTCTTTTAAAAAAGAAAATGGATTTTCTTTTATTCCGAAAAGTTCCTTTCCTTTTTGATTGGTGGCAATAAGAGCGTTGCTGAAAGAACGAATTTGACGGGCGTCCTCTTCAACATTCAATAACGTTTCATAATATTTTTTTTCGGTGTTCCAAAACATAATTTGTATCATAACAAGTCTTTTTTTTTTAATCTACAAAAAAATGTATTTTTTTAAAAAAATATTTCGTCATAAAACTTTCTTTTTTTCTTTCTTGCTTTTTTATTTAAAATAAGATAAAAGATGTAATATGTTTATCAAAAAATGAGGTGAAACTATGGAAAAAGAACAAAAAGAAGCAATTAAAGAATTGGCTAAGTTATTACACGAGAATAATTTATCTGAAATTGATTATGAAGCGAGCGGTGTACATATTCGTATTGTCGGGCCAAAAGTTTCTTCAAGTGAAGTTGCTGTTGTAACTCCTGCACAAGTGCCGGCTGTCCCATCGGTATCTGTTCCCGCCGTTCATGAAAATAAGCCGGTTGCAGTTGCTTCAAACGATATTCTCTCCCCAATGGTTGGTATTGTTTATTTATCAAAAGACCCACAATCTCCGGCCTTTGTTAAACCGGGTGATAAAGTTTCTGTCGGTCAGACAATTTGTTTGGTAGAAGCTATGAAAACATTTAATCCAATCAAGGCAACAAAAGCAGGTGTTATTAAAGCTGTTTTAGTTGAAAATGGTTCGCCCGTAGAATACAATCAACCTCTGTTTAGTATGGAATAAGTATGTTTGAAAAAGTTTTAATTGCAAATCGTGGAGAAATTGCTCTTCGTATACACAGAGCCTGCAGGGAAATGGGTATTAAAACTGTTGCTGTGCATTCAACGGCAGATGCTCATGCTATGCATGTTAAATTAGCAGATGAAGCTGTTTGTATTGGACCTGCTTCAGCAAAAGATTCCTATTTAAACAAGGCAGCGATTATTTCAGCGGCAATGATGACCGGTGCTGATGCTATTCACCCGGGTTATGGGTTTTTATCGGAGAATGCAGATTTTGCTGAGATGGTAGAAGCTCATGGGATGACATTTATTGGTCCGAGCCCTAAAATGATACGGTTAATGGGTGATAAAGTAACTGCTAAAAAAGCAGCTATTGAATCTGGGTTGCCGGTTGTTCCTGGGTCGGAAGGGGATGTAAAAACAGCACAGGAAGCATTAGAGTGGGGTGAGAAAATTGGTTATCCCGTTATTGTAAAAGCGGCTGCCGGTGGTGGTGGAAAAGGTATGAAAGTTGCCAAAAATGCGGCAGAAATGGTAGAAGCTTTTACTTTGGCTAAGAATGAAGCTAGAAGTTCTTTTGCAAATGATGTGGTTTATATAGAAAAATATTTGCAAACACCCAGACATATTGAAATACAAATTATTGGTGATAATTATGGTAATGTTGTACATTTAGGGGAGCGGGACTGTTCCTTACAACGTAATCATCAAAAAGTTTTGGAAGAAACACCATCTCCTGCTTTAAATGCTTCAGAGAGAAAAACGATTGGTGAAATTGCTGTAAATGCGATGAAGAAATTAGGTTATTCAAATGTTGGTACAATTGAGTTCCTCTATGAAAACGGTGCATTTTATTTCTTAGAAATGAATACCAGAGTTCAGGTGGAACACCCCATTAGTGAGATGGTAACCGGAGTGGATATTGTAAGAGATCAACTGCGTGTTTCAAGTGGTGCCACTTTGGGATATACACAAGAAGATATTCAGTTTTCAGGTCATGCCATTGAATGTCGTATTAATGCAGAAGATCCTAAGACGTTTATTCCTTCACCGGGGACAATAGGTCTTTGGCACACACCAGGTGGATTATCTGTTCGGGTAGATTCCGGTATGTATACAGGATATAAAGTTCCTCCTTGTTATGATAGTATGGTCGCAAAATTAATTGTGCATGGCAGAACACGTAACGGTACTTTGATGCGTTTGAGAAGAGCTTTGGAAGAGTTTGTTATTGATGGTATTTCAACGACTATTCCACTGCATCAAGAAATTATTTCTCATCCGGATTTTATTGACGGAGAGTACAACATTCACTGGTTAGAAAAATTTATTGCATCTCAAAATGGTGAATAAATTATTTTGTCTTAAATGAAATAATTCAATTGATTATTTTTTATAATTTAATTAATGGATTAACAAAAAATCACCGATTTTCATCGGTGATTTTTTGTTAGAAGATACGTCTAACGATATGTTATATTTCCAATATGATTACAGTGTGGACAAATAGGCGACCATTCATGTATTTTCTGATTACAAGATAAACACATCCAACCGTATTTATCCTCTGTTTCAAGAGCTTTTTGCTCCCATTCTTTGGCTTCTTGCTCGTGATGCCAACCTTTTCTAGAAACATCAGCCATCATATAAGCCACTTTTTTTGTTAAGGGATAAGATTGAAGATAAGCTGTTAGTGTTTCTTTTGCTAGACGCCATTTTTCAAGTTTAATAGCAGTATCCGCTAGGGCAATAAGTGAAATTCTAAATTCTTTATTTTTAGAAATGAGTTTTTGAATTTCTTTAAGTTGCTTTTCTATTGGTAATGTTTTAATGAGGCTAAAATAAGCTTCATAAACATCCCAAGACGGCTCTTTATTCCAAGATGTTATTAAAATAGATTTTGCTCTTTCTTTATTTTCTTTTGCATAACTAATGGCAATAGCTGGATTTGTTTTATCTAAGGCGTATGCTTCTTTAATTTTTCCTTGAGCAAAAAGAAGTGCGGCTTTTTGATTTGTATATTCTTCTTTTGAAACTTGTTTTAAAAGAAAAAGCTTTTCTAAAAGGGTTAAAGCTTCAGACCAATCATTTTGGAGAGTTGCTATTTCAAAACTTTCTTTTAAAACCCAAAAAACAGAAGAATAGTTTTGTCTGGCCTTATCTAGTAAGTGTTCGGCTTCTTTAATATTTCCGGTTTCTTTTGCTATTAAGTAGAGACCTCTGAGTCCGGCTAATTCGGTTTCTTTTGTTTTTGATAGCTCTTCAAAAACGGATTTGTTCGGATTGAACAGGGCACTTAAGAGTAAGTGTTTGATATCTTTTTTTTGAAAAAGGCCTTTTTTTTGTTTTAAAATACGATTAACAGAGAGATTATTTTGGTCTAAAACTGTTTCTAGAACAAAAGTTAGATAAGCCTCTTTTTTCACTAAATGAGAGGCAATTCTCCTATTTTTAAACCCAAATAGATAAGTGAATGGTTTTTTTATTAGGCTGAGAAGATAAAAGAAAATAGCAATGATTACAATTAGTAGAACTGTTGAAAGTGTAATCTCATAGCCAAATCCGATTAACGTTATATTCCAATTCTCATGGACGAGCAAAAAGCCTGTTACAATCATCGCAATCATCAAAAGAATCAATTTTAACATGGGCTATTCTCCTTTTTTTTCAAATGATAAAATAAGTTGATTTAGACTTTCTTTAGCACTATTATAAATACCTGCTTCTCTGAAAAAATCACTCATTTTTCGTTGCATAGATAAGGGTAGGGAATTGATTAAATCCATAGCTTTAGAAACATTTTGACTGTAAAGTTCGTTTTGAGCTCTGTATAAAATATCTTTGGGTGTATCTTTTAGCGGATTTATTTTCCTAATTTCAATTAACATTGCTGGTATGGCCTTTAAGTAAGCTAGCCACAACGGATTGTTTTCTCTATAATAAACAATGAGAGCTGCTTTTTTGTTTTTCAAAAAAGCTTCTTTTACATTTTTAACGGCTCCTGTATTACTAATGCAATAGGGGTATAGATTTTCTAAAACTACATTGGCTGTAGATGTTTTGTGTATTGCATTAGATAATTGTTGATATTCTTCATAACAGTTATCTTCTGTTAAAAATTTTTCTTTAAATCTAAGTGCATCATTGAGAGTAAATCCTTCCATTTTTGCTACCGATAAAGTCGTGTTGGGTTGCGTCAAAGATTTTATGGGTTCTTCTGATAGGGAAACATTATCCGGTTTTTGAGGTGTAAAAGTATTTATTGTTGTATCAGATGTAGAGATTTTAGATATTGTCTCCGGTACCGGATTTAAAGATAACGTATTCGGTGTTTTGGTGGGCGGATTTTGAGTTAACAAAGAAAGAGAATTTGTTTTTTTTATCAGTTTTGTTTTAACGGGTATTTCTTTATGCTCGGTTTTAAATGAATGCATTTTATGCAAAACAATACCACCACTTAAACATAAAATGGATAGTACCGTAATGAGTGTTGGTTTTATAAACTTTGAGATACCTTTGTTTCTGGGTTTTGGTTCTGTATTTTCAGAAAGAGTATCTTGTAGTTCTTCTGTTTCATCATAATCTTTTTTTTGAGAGGTCATTTTTTTTCTCCTATTTTTATGCTTATGAATATTTTAGAATATTATAGGTAAAAAATATTTATAAAATCAAGTAAAAAGAAAAATAGTTTTAGCTTTAAGTATATTAGTTGGTTGATATTTTATTGTTTCAGATTATCTGATTGATTGTATTAATTATTAAATGTTTCGGAGAAAAATTTATGAAAATATTTTTTTATTTAACAGGTATGTTGGTTATTTTATATGCCTTAATGCTTTATTATGAAGATAAAAGAGAAAAAGATTTTCTGAAAAATGATTTAAAATCTTCCGGATTGGCAATAACGGGTGATTTAAATATAGTTCACAGTATTGCTGATAAAATGAAATATAATAATATTGAAACGGCTAAAAAAGGAGAAAGTATATTTTTAGAAGAATTTAATAATACGATACAAGGAAATATTCGGCGAGATAATAATGACGTGCGAGGAGCTGTTAAAATAAGATAAACACCTGATAATTCAATAAGAAAAATCAGGTGTTTAAAGTTTTAGTTTAATTAATAATTTTCAGCTTTAATATGAAAGTAAGCTTTTGGATGAGAACAAACAGGACACATCTCCGGTGCTTTTTTACCAATGACAATATGTCCGCAATTTGAACATTGCCAAATTGCATCGCCATCTCTTGAAAAAACAAGACCGTTTTCAACATTTGATAAGAGTTTGCGATATCTTTCTTCATGTTCTTTTTCAATTTTTCCAACCATATCAAACAAGGCGGCGATTTTTGTAAAACCTTCTTCTCTAGCTGTTTTTGCAAATCCTGCATACATATCAGTCCATTCATAGTTTTCTCCGGCGGCAGCATCTTCTAAATTTGCACCTGTTGACGGAATATCGCCATCATGGAGTAATTTGAACCAAATTTTAGCATGTTCTTTTTCGTTATCTGCTGTTTCTTCAAAGATTTTTGCGATTTGAACGTAACCTTCTTTTTTAGCTTTTGAAGCGTAATACGTGTATTTATTACGAGCTTGTGATTCGCCTGCAAAAGCTGCCCATAAATTAGCTTCGGTCTTTGTTCCTTTTAAATTTTCTGTCATGTTATTTTCCTTCCTTGTTGTTTTGACAATCGGCACAAATGCCGCTAAATAAAATATTGTGCTCTTCAATCATATAACCATTAAGGTTCGTATTGAGATGAGCCAAATAGGGTATATCCATATCATATACCTTTAAACATTTTTTGCAACAAAAATGATAATGATTATGAGTCTGATAATCATAACAATCTGCTTTATTAGGTATTTTTATATGCAAAATTTTTTTCTGATTACAAAAAGAGGATAAAATGCGGTAAACTGTTCCAAGACTGATTTGCGGATATTCTTTAGATATAAAATCATAGATATCCTGTGCCGTGGGATGGCAAAGAGTAGTCAGTGCATTAAAAACGAGTTTTTTTTGTTTTGTGTTCCGTTGCATTTTAATCTTATTAGTAATTATTCTTAATAAGCCTTATAAATGAATCAAAAGCAAAAGTCAATAGTTTTTTTTAAATTTTTATTTCTAATAAAAACAAAATGATATATAAAATTTGCGATTCGCTTTTTTTGATTTTTTGTTTTTTAATTATTGACATATTTATTTTTTAGGTGTATTCATCTTTTATTCAAAAAACACGTTATTAAAAGCAAAAAAGCGTTTATACGCTTGGTGTTTTTTATATTTTTTTTAGGTATTTCAGGAGTAAATAATGTTTGAAAAAAGTATTAAAAAGATAAAAAAATCAATTAAAAAGCATTTTGTCCCCAAACTTTTTGAGGTTTTAAAAAAAAGATATACGATTAATGATTTTAAACGTGATTGTATTGCGGCATTAACGGTTGCTGTTGTTTCTATACCGTTAGCTATGGCATTTGCCATTGCCTCCGGTGTTGCTCCTGAAAAAGGTTTATATACAGCTGTTGTGGCCGGTTTTTTTGTTTCTTTTTTAGGCGGTTCCCGTTACCAAATTGGAGGGCCGACAGGTGCTTTTATCATCATTATTTTAGGGGTATTGGCTCAGCATGGGTATGCGGGGCTTTTGGTTACAATGGTTTTAGCCGGTATTATTTTAATTGTAGCCGGTTTTTTAAGATTGGGTACTTATATAAAATACATTCCATACCCGGTTGTAACAGGTTTTACGGCCGGTATCGGTTTAATTTTAATTTCCACCCAAATTAAAGATTTACTCGGTCTTGATATTAAAGAAGTTCCGGCTGCTTTTTTAGATAAATGGGTTAGTTATTTTTCCGGATTAAATACTCTTAGTTTAAGCACACTTTTAGTCAGTGTGATTGCTTTTTTGACAATCGTTTTGTTGAAAAAAAAATATCCGCGAAGTCCGTTTTATTTATTGAGTGTTATTTTTTCTACTGTCGTTGTTGTTACTTTTTCATTACAGGTAGATACAATCGGATCTAGATTTGGTTCTGTTCCTCATTTTTTACCGATGCCAGAATTTCCTGTATTTAATATGGCTTTGATTATAGGGGTGTTGCCTAGTGCCTTTACAATTGCTTTTTTGGCCGGTATAGAATCCTTATTAAGTGCCAAAGTTGTGGATAGTATGAGTGGTGATAACCACAATCCTAATGTAGAACTTATTGCACAAGGTACAGCTAATATTGTAACGGCCTTTTTTTCAGGATTACCGGCTACGGGAGCTATTGCAAGAACGGCAACAAATTATAAGGCTAATGCCTATTCACCTGTTGCCGGTATGCTTCATGCCGTGTTTATTTTGTTGTTTATGTTGGTCTTAGCCGGTGTTGCAGGCTACATTCCTCTTGCTTGTTTGTCTGTTGTTATGATCTTAATTGGGTGGAATATGTTAAGTTTGGATAAAATCAGAAAGCTTTTAACGGCTCCCAAAGGGGATAGAAACACATTGATTGTAACGTTGTTGCTGACTGTTTTTGTAGACTTAAATACAGCTATTTCTGTTGGATTTGTAATGGCCAGTGTTATCTTTATGCATCGCATGAGTCATCAAATAGCTATTGAAAATGAGGATAAATTATCAAAAGAAAAATTTGGTGGTGAGAATATCAATGAAACATTGGCTGAAAAAGGAGTGGTAGCGTTACGGGTATCCGGTCCGTTATTTTTTGGTGGGGTTGATGAGGTGTCTATGTTTTTGAAACAATTTAAAACACCGCCCCGTGTCTTAATATTAAGAATGGGGCAGGTGCCGCTCATTGATGCCAGTGGAGCAAATTTGATTGTTGAGTTTATTAAAAAGTTAAAAAAACAAAATACAAAAGTTATTATTTGTAATATTAAAAAACAACCGCGACGTATTTTGCATCATGTTCTATTACAAGAACGCGTTAATTGGAAAACTTTATCAGTTGCAAGCGATTTTTCAAATGCTTTAAAAATGGCCAGACGGCATGTCAAGCAAATGAAGTCATAAAAAAACCGCCGAGAGGCGGTTTTTTCATCTGGATTTATTTTGTACCGGTGGAGCCAAATCCGCCACTGCCACGGTCGGTATTTTCTTCAATTTTATCTGTTTCTTCAATTATGGCTTGTATGACAGGACAAATAACCGCTTGGGCGATGCGTTCACCGGGACTAATTGTAAAAGGTTCTTTACTTAAATTGATGAGTGGTGTTTTAATTTCTCCGCGATAAAAGAAATCAACCGTTCCCGGTGAATTGATAATACCAATGCCTGACTTTGCGGCTAACCCGGAGCGGGGTCGAATCTGTAATTCATAATTAAATAAGTTGTTTCCATCCGGTATCATTTCCATTTTTATTCCGGTTGAAATTAATTTAAATTCATTGGGTTGTAAAGTAATTGGTTCATCAATGGCTGCTCTTAAATCAAAGCCGGCATCACCTTGATGTTTATAATTTAATCTATCCCATTCTTTTTTGTATGAGGGTAAATATTCTATTCTTATTTTAAACATTTTTTATCCTTATTTAACTTTATAACAACGCTTGTTACTCTAGAGAAGAGTTTTTTGTTTGTCAAATAAAAAAAATTTAAAAAAAGATTGATTTTTTCAAAGAAATCTATATAGTAAAGCATATATTTTTTATTATAAAGGAGAAAAATATGTTTATTTCAGACGCATTTGCCCAAACAGCTGCAACCGCAACACAGGCACATTCTCCGGAATGGCTTAGTATTCTTGTGCAGTTGGGATTGATTTTCTTTGTATTTTATTTTTTACTTCTTCGCCCACAACAAAAGAAGTTTAAAGAACATGAAAGATCATTAAACAGTATTCAAAAAGGTTCAAAGGTTATTGTCGGTGGTCTTTTGGGGGTTGTTCAAGCGGTGGAAAATGATAAGTTAAAAATTGAAGTTTCAAAAGGTGTTGAAGTAACTGTTTTTAAAGCTTATGTTTCTCAAGTTTTAGATGAGAATAATAAAAAGGATTAGAAATGTTTGGATATTCTAAATTAAAAATAGCCATTGTTTGTGCAACGGTTTTTTTGGGTGTTTTGTTTGCTGTTCCGAATTTTTTACCAAATAGCACCCTAAATGCTTTACCAAAAAGTGTTAAAACTTGGTTTAAACCCATTACATTAGGTCTTGATCTACAAGGTGGGTCCTATTTGTTAATGGAAGTTGATACTGATGATTTGTTAAAAGAAAGACTAACAACATTATCTGATTTAACCCGTTCAGAATTAAGACGAAATAAAATTCTTTTTTCGGGACTTCATGTGCAAAATGGACAAATGAGTGTTCGTATTTTAAATGCCTCAAATACAGCTCAGGCTCGCGAAATTATTCGTAAAATAGAACCCTCATTATTAACGGTTGAAACACAAGATACAACTTTAACTGTATCTTATACTGAAAAAGCATTGCAGGAAATGAAAAGAAAAGCCGTTGAGCAATCTGTAGAAATTGTTCGCAAAAGAATTGATGAGTTGGGCACAAAAGAGCCACAAATTCAACAACAAGGAGAAGGTAGAATTGTTATTCAATTACCAGGGGTTCAAGATCCTTCTGAAATTAAAGCACTTTTGGGTAAAACGGCTAAAATGACTTTTCATTTAGTTGATGAAGAAACGTCTCCGCAAGCGGCCCAAATGGGTAAACTTTCACCGGATTCCATGCTCGTGAGTGGTGATGAAACAGGATATATCGTTTTGAAACGGCGTGTTGTTGTTAGTGGTGCACAATTAGACGATGCTAAAGGCAGTTATGATGAATATGGCTCTCCGGCTGTTTCTTTTAGTTTTAAAGCAGCTGGTGCAAAAGAGTTTGCCAATGTTACTCGTGAAAATGTTGGTCGCAGATTGGCTATTGTTTTAGATGGTAAAGTTTTAAGTGCTCCGACAATTAATGTTCCAATTACGGGTGGTCAAGGCATCATTACTGGTAATTTTTCCATGCAGTCTGCTAACGATTTAGCTTTGATGCTTAGAGCAGGGGCATTGCCGGCTCCTTTAACTGTTGTAGAGGAGCGTGTAGTTGGTCCGGGTCTTGGTGAAGATTCTATCAAAGCTGGTACCGGTGCTTGTTTAATCGGATTGGCTTTTATCTTTGTATTTATGTTAATTGTGTACGGTTCTTTTGGCATCATTGCCGATATCACATTGTTGGTAAATGGTATTCTTTTATTGGCTCTTTTGAGTTTATTGGATGCTACATTGACATTGCCGGGTGTTGCCGGTATTGCGTTGACTCTTGCAATGGCTGTAGATGCCAATATCTTGATTATGGAACGTATGAAAGAAGAGATACATCATGGCATTAAAAATCCTCAAGAGGTTATTAAACGAGGGTTTGCCGGTTCTTTTTCAGCAATTTTTGATGGTCAGTTGACGACATTATTTGCTGCCCTTTTCCTCTTTATGTTGGGATCCGGTTCTGTTCGCGGATTTGGCATCACTTTAGGACTTGGTCTGGCAACAACAATGTATGCAGCCATTATTGTCAATAAAGTTATTTTTATGATTTGGTATAATATTAAAAGACCAAAAACAATTAATATTTAAGAGGTTTTATTATGTTAAAAAAGTTGTTCAGAAAAAGAGATTATCATTTTGATTTTATAAAAATTCGTAAAATCGGTTTTGCTATTTCACTGGCATTGGTTATCATCAGTATTGCCTCTTTTTGTTTTAAAGGATTAAATTACGGTATTGATTTTCAAGGCGGTATTTTAGTAGAAGTGTCATCTGAAAAACCGGTTGATATTTCTTCAGTGAGAGAAAAACTTTCACATTTAAAGGATTTATCCATACAGTCAGCGGGCTTGGATGGTCAGTTGTTACTTATTCAGGCTCAACCGAAAAAAGGAGAAACAGGTACTGAGGTTGTTAATCAGGTTAAAACTATTTTAGGTTCGGATTATACTTATGAGAGGGTTGAAGTTATCGGTCCGACAATTGGCGAGGAATTAAAACAAAACAGTTTGTTAGCTTCTATTTTAGCGTTGATTGCTATTGCCGTGTATATTTGGTTCCGGTTTGAATGGCCTTTTGCTATTGGTTGTTTGGTTTCATTGGCTTTTACATTGGTTGTTGTTATTGGATTATTTTCAACATTCGGATGGGAGTTTGATATGGTTGTTGTTGCCGGTATTCTCTCGTTAGCCGGTTATGCCTGTAATGATACGATTGTAACATATGACCGTGTCCGAGAAAATTTAAAAAAACACAGAGCAAAACCAACAGATGATATTTTAAATCAAGGTATTAATGAGACATTATCCAGAACCATTTTAACAGGTATTTCAACACTTGTGATGATTTTTGTCTTGTTGGTAATGGGTGGAACAACCTTACGCGGATTTTCACTTTCATTATTCTTAGGTATTTTGTTTGGTACCTTTGCTTCTATTTTTGTAGCTGTTCCGCTTTTGAGATATTTTGATATTAAAACGCTCGGTGATGAATCTGCCGGTGCTTTTAAAGCAAAAGAGTAGGGACTGTTTTAAAGTGATAAAAAGGGCATCTGAAAGATGCCCTTTTTGTACAATTAATTAACTTGCAATTTTTAATTATTTGTGTTTATAATGAAGCTGTCAGAGTTGATGGCCTGACTTAGGTGTGAGAACCTAATATCCACAAGCGTCGCGAAAGACGATATTTTCGCCTACCAGTTTTTTGACTGGAAGGCGATAAAATACGCTGTATTCAGTCAATATATCGCACAATACATATCTAATGTTTTTTTGTTAATCGATAGCAACCAATATCAAGTTAAAAAAATAATAAAAAAACAACAAATCTCATGTTTTATATAGGGATTAATTATTATAATAAAATCCCCTGATTAAATTTAATCAGGGGATTTTAGTTTCTTTATTTTATGACAAAGTTTACAAGACGATTTGGAACATAAATTTCCTTTAAAATCTCTTTACCTGTCATAAAGTTTTTAGCTCCCTCTGTCTCTTTTGCCAACCGAATAATCTCTTCTTTTGATGTAGAAACAGGAACGGTGATAATGCCTCTCTTTTTACCCATAATTTGAACGACAATATCCATTTCTTCAGACTGCGTCATCGTTTCATCATAAGTTGGCCATGGTTCGTAAGCCAAAGACTTTGTGTGGCCCAATCTTTCCCATAATTCTTCAGCAACATGAGGAGCGAGTGGAGCCAATAAGAGAACAAATTTTTCCATATCGGCTTTGGAAACCGGCTCTGTTGATTTATAGACGGCATTGATAAATTCCATTAATTTGGCAATAGATGTGTTATAAAGCATTTTTTCCATGTCTTCGGTTACGCCTTTAATTGTTTTATGCATCAGTTTTGTCAATTCAATGGAGCCGGTTTCTTGAATCTTATTAGGCATTTCAAAAACATTCCAGAACCGTTTGATAAAACGATTAACACCATTGATACCGTCATCAGCCCAAGGTTTTTCTGCTTCAATCGGACCCATAAACATTTCATATAAACGCATTGAATCCGCACCATAGTCATTGATGACATCATCCGGATTAACAACATTGTAACGGGATTTACTCATTTTTTCTACCTGTGTATTTACTTTTACACCGCTTTCTTTAACAAACCAATCATTCCCTTTGCGTTCAACTTCTTTGGGATAATAATATTTACCATTATCATCTCGGTATGAATAAGCCAATACCATTCCTTGATTGACAAGTTTTTTAAATGGTTCATCACAAGAAACAAGACCGGCATCAAATAAAACTTTTTGCCAAAAGCGTGCATATAAAAGATGCAATACGGCATGTTCAACACCACCAACATAAACATCAACTGGCATCCAGTATGAATCAGCCTCTTTACTCCATGCTTCTTTATCATTGTGCGGATCACAGTAGCGTAAGAAATACCAAGAAGATCCTGCCCATTGAGGCATGGTATTTGTCTCTCTTTTTGCCGGTTTACCGGTTTCTTCATCAGTTATATTAACCCAATCTTCAACCCGTGCTAAAGGTGGTTCGCCATCTTCAGTCGGTTTAAATTGAGCCAATGGCGGTAATAAAACAGGTAAATCTTTTTCGGGCAAAGATTTAATTGTTCCATCTTCGGTGTGAATAATAGGGAACGGTTCTCCCCAATAACGTTGACGGGCAAAGAGCCAATCTCTGAGTTTATAATTAACGGTTCCTTTACCGAGATTTCGCTCTTCTAACCAAGCAATCATTTTTTCTTTTGATTCCTTAACATGTAAACCATTTAAGAAAGAAGAATTAACAAGCGGTCCATCACCTTCATAAGCCTCTTTAGTAATATCTCCACCTTTAATAACTTCTTTTATTTCAATATTAAATGCTTTGGCAAAATCATAGTCTCGTTGGTCATGAGCCGGAACAGCCATAATAGCACCATAGCCGTAATCGCCTAAGACATAATCGGAAATATAAACCGGTATTTTATCCCCATTAACTGGATTGATAGCATAAGCTCCTGTAAAAACACCTGTTTTCTCTTTAGCTTCGGCAAGGCGATCTTGTGTGGATTTTTTAGAGGCCTGTTCAATATAGGCAAGAACTTTCTCTTCTTGATCAGAAGTCATAATCTCTTTAACCAAAGCGTGTTCCGGTGCTAGAACGCAGTATGTTGCTCCAAATAGGGTATCCGGTCTGGTTGTGTATACGGTGAATTCAATATTTTTGCCGTCAATTTTAAATTTGACATCTGCACCTGTTGATTTACCAATCCATTCGCGTTGCATGGTTTTGATACTTTCCGGCCAATCAACTTTATCAAGTCCTTCTAATAACTTTTCAGCATAGGCGGTAATTTTCAGCATCCATTGACGCATGGGTTTACGAATAACTTCATCACCTGTTTCAACGTATTTGCCGTCTTTTACCTCTTCATTGGCCAATACAGTTCCCAATTTAGGACACCAATTTACCGGTGTTGTTACTTCATAAGCTAAGCCCTTATCAAACAAAATTTTAAAAATCCATTGGGTCCATTTATAATACGACGGATCTGTTGTATTTATTTCTCTATCCCAATCATATGAAAAACCGATGGCTTTTAATTGAGAGCGAAACTTATCGGCGTTCATTTTAACAACGTCTGCCGGATGCATCCCGGCCCGTTCGGCATAACGTTCAGCCGGTAAACCAAAGGCGTCCCATCCCATTGGATGCAAAACATTATAACCTTGCATGCGTTTAAACCGAGAAACGATATCTGAAATAGTGTAGTTTTCAGCATGTCCGACATGCAAACCGGCACCGGACGGATAGGGGAACATATCCAAGACATAAAACTTCTTTTTTGTTTTATCAATTTCAGCTTTAAAAGTTTTATTGTCTTCCCAATATTTTTGCCATTTTTTTTCAATGTTAAGATGATTATATTCAGCCATGTTATTTCCTCTACAATAATTTAAATTATTCGCCTTTTGCTAAACGTTCATAAAGTTTAAAACGTTGATTGATTTGATTCTGAGCTTTTTGGACCAGTTCTTCATAATGGGCTTCATTAGATTGTTTAACCGCTTTAAAACGTGTTTCAAGATCCATAAACTCAGAGACGGGTTTAGTGGGCTTGCTGTCTAATTGAAACGGATTTAAACCTGCAGCCGTGCGTCGTGGGTCAAAACGGTATAATGGCCATAAACCCGTTTCCACAGCCAGTTTTTGATGCTCTAACCCATTTTTACCGATATCATATCCGTGTGAGATACAATGACTGTAAGCAATGATTAGGGATGGTCCGTCAAAGCTTTCTGCTTCATTAAGAACTTGAAGTGCATGCATATCTTTGGCTCCCAGAGCGATACTTGCAACATATACGCTACCGGAGGAGGCTGCAATCATACCTAAATCTTTTTTCGGTAATTCGGAGCCTGCAATTGCAAATTTTGCCGAGGCACCGATAGGGGTTGCCTTTGATCGTTGTCCGCCTGTATTTGAATAGACATTTGTGTCCATAACCATGATGTTGACATTTTTGCCGGAGTATAAAACGTGGTCTAATCCTCCATATCCGATATCATATGCCCAACCGTCTCCGCCTAAAATCCAAATGGATTTTTTAACGAGATAATCTGCGTTGTCATATAATAATTTAGCTTTAGGGGTTTGAATTCCAGCCAACTTATTTTTTAACAAATCAATACGGATACGCTGTTCTTGAATTTCTTCTTCAGTATTTTGTTGAGCTATCAAGATAGAATTAACAAGGATTTCATCAATATCCGGAATCATTTGAGCGAGCAACTCTTTTGCAAACGCTGACTTAGAATCAACACTGGTTCGCATTCCCAACCCGAATTCGGCATTATCTTCAAACAAAGAGTTAGCCCAAGCAGGTCCTCTACCTTCATTGTTTTTGGCATAAGGTGTTGTAGGTAAATTGCCACTATAAATAGAAGAACAACCCGTTGCATTGGCTACAATCAGTCTGTCGCCAAAAAGTTGAGTCATCATTTTTACGTAGGGTGTCTCACCACAACCGGCACAAGCACCTGAAAATTCAAATAAAGGACGCATTAAAGCTACGGATTTTATTTGTTTGGGGCTGAGTTTAGTACGATCTGTATCCGGTAATGACATAAAAAATTCAAAATTCTTAATTTCATTTTCCAGATTTTTTTCAATCGGCACCATATTGATAGCCTTTTTCTCTGGATTAAGTTTATCTTTAACTGGGCAAACACTGGTACAAAGAGTACAACCTGTGCAATCTTCAGGTGCTATTTGCAACATAAATTTATCGCCCAAAAATTCCTTACCTTTATAATCGGCCGTTTTAAATGTTTGAGGCATATTTTTCAGCTTATCTAGAGAGGCAACTTTAGCACGTATGGCTGCATGAGGGCAGACGCTAACGCATTTACCGCATTGAATACAAATATCAGGATTCCATTCAGGAATTTGATTGGCAATGCGACGTTTTTCATATTTAGCTGTATCTGTTGGCCATGTGCCGTCTGCTGTCCATTCAAAAGCACTGACAGGCAGTGAATCTCCTTTGCCTTCAATGATTTTTCCTGTTACTTTTTGCAGTAATTCAGGAGCATAAGAGGGGATCCCCGGCTGTCTTTTATAAACAGAATTTACTTCACCCGTTTTAATTTCATGCAAATGTGCTAATGAAGCATCTATAGCTTTAATATTAGCATCTACGACTTCCTGCCCTTTTCTGGCGTATGTTTTTTGAACGGCTTTTTTAATTTTTAAAATGGCTTCTTCTCTTTCCAGTACGCCGGAAATAGCAAAGAAACATGTTTGCATAATAGTGTTGATTCTGCGTCCCATACCTGTTTTTAAAGCAACGTCAACGGCATCAATGGCATAAAGACGAATATTTTTATCTTTAATTTCCTGTTGAACTTCTATAGGAAGTGAATCCCAAACTTTATCAGGTGTTTCTTTGGTATTGATAAGGAAAACGGCATTATTTCTTGCGAATGACAAAACATCCGTTTTAAATAAAAATGGAGTGTGATGACAGGCTACAAAATCTGCTTTATTGATCAAATAAGGGGCTTTAATCGGTTTTTTAGAAAATCTTAAGTGAGATGTTGTCATACCTCCGGATTTTTTTGAATCGTATACAAAATAAGCTTGTCCGTAATAATCTTCTCCATCTGCTATAATTTTAATGGAGTTTTTGTTGGCCCCGACCGTTCCGTCAGAACCAAGTCCGATAAATACGCAACGAGAAACATCTTCTCCTTCAATATCAAAGTTGGCATCATAATTTAAAGAGAGATGAGTAACATCATCTTCAATACCGATGGTGAAATGATTTTTTGTTTTGTTATCAAAAACAGCTTTTGCCATGGCTGGTGTAAATTCTTTAGATGAGAGGCCATATCTACCGCCTAAAATTTTAGGCATCGTTTCTATTTTGCCGGCACTAACAGCTTCGGCTAATGTTGAGACAACATCTAAATACAAAGGTTCACCACTAGAACCTGATTCTTTGGTTCTGTCTAATACGGTAATGTATTTAACTGTTTTTGGCAGAGCATTGATAAAAGCCTCTTTAGGGAAGGGGCGATAAAGATGGACTCCCAATACGGCAACGTTATAGTTGTTTTTGTTTAAAGTTTTGACTGTTTCTTGCAAAGTTTCAACACTAGATCCCATAGAAACGACAACATGTTCCGCTGTATCTGAGCCTTGATGGTCAACCAAATAATAATTTCGTCCGGTAATTGCTGCAAATTTTTGCATGGCTTTTTCAACATGCGATGGGCATAAAGCATAATATTTATTGGCTGCTTCTTTAATTTGAAAGAATACATCCGGATTTTGAGCGGTTCCGCGAACTTTTGGATTTTCGGGGTTTAAAGCATTTTTAGTTGTAAAATCTGTCGGAATATCTTTCATCAATTCTTTTAGCTCATCATCTGAAAGTAAAGTAATTTTATTTATTTCATGAGATGTTCTAAATCCGTCAAAGAAATGGATAAATGGAATACGGGAGAGGAATGTGGACATTTGGGCAATAGCTGCAAAGTCTTGTGCTTCTTGTACGCTGTTAGAGGCTAACATGGCAAAGCCTGTCTGACGACAAGCCATAACGTCTGAATGGTCGCCGAAAATAGAAAGAGCGTGTCCTGCAATGGTACGGGCTGCAACATGCATTACAAACGGTGTTAACTCACCGGCAATTTTATACATGTTGGGTATCATTAACAATAATCCTTGAGAGGCCGTATATGTTGTGGTCATGGAACCTGTTTGTAAAGAACCATGAACGGCACCGATGGCTCCAGCTTCAGACTGCATTTCAAGTACATCAGGTACTTTTCCCCAAATATTTTGAATACCTGCTGCAGACCATGCGTCAGACCATTCCCCCATGGGTGAAGATGGTGTAATAGGATAAATAATTGAAACCTCATTCAATTTATGAGCAACTAAAGCAGCTGCTTCATTGGCATCCAGCATTTTAACTTGTTTTTCAGACATAACATTCCCTTTCGGTTTAAAAAATTCAGATGAAAAACTTATACACGAAATAAAAAAGATTGTCCAGTATAAAACAATCTTTTTCAAAGAAAAACATAAAAAAATAATAAGGGGAATGAAGACTATTTAGCCCGACCAAAAAGACGCTCTACATCCGGTAGTTTCAGTTCAATGTACGTTGGACGGCCGTGAATACACTGACCGGAGGTGCCACAAGCCTCCATTTGGCGTAAAAGGGCGTTCATTTCATCAACAGATAGAACTCTACCGGCTCTAACGGAGCCATGGCAGGCCATTTTGGCACAAATGTCTTTAAGTTTATCTTCTAACAAAACGGTATCATCATATTCTTTGATGGTTTCAGCTAAATCATAAATAAGTTGAGGAATGTCAGTCTTAGCAAACAAAGCGGGTATTTCTCTGACAATAACGGTATTTGTTCCGAACGGTTCTATAACAAAACCAAACTTATTCAGTTCGTTTGCACGTGAAAGTAGAATAGAGGCCTCATCGGATTTTAAATCTATGATTTCAGGGATAAGAAGAAGTTGGCCTTGAAGCATCTCATTGTTTTTGATTAATTTTTCATAAGTCAGACGCTCATGGGCGGCATGTTGGTCTGTGATAATGATACTGTCTTTTGTTTGTGAAACAATATAGGTTTTGTGTAATTGGGCTTTGGCAAATCCAAGCGGTGGGAAAAAATCCTCCGAAGTTTCAAGGGAATTTGTCATTTCTTTTGGTTCGGTTTTAACGCTGAAAGCCTGTTCTTTAAACTGAATATTTTGTTGTAAGGGATTTTTATTAAAAGTTGGTATTATCTCGTTATTTTGTGAGGCTAAGAAGTTTTTTGAATCAATCAGCGGATCTTGTTTTATTCCACTTTGATTTTGACAAGAGAGATATTCAGTTGGTGAAGAGTAAGATTTTGTTTTCGTAAATGAGGTAAATTGGGATAGGTTTGGAGAATTGGTAATGCTTTTTTCAAGAGCTCCGATACCAATCACAGAATTTGTTCTATGCCCATTCTGGGCTAAAACATTACGGATAGTTGAAACTAAAAGACCTCTGATTTTTGCTGCGTTGCTAAAGCGAACCTCTGTTTTTGCTGGATGGACGTTTACATCAACCTCGTGCGGTGGAACGGAGAGGAAAAGAGCTAAAACCGGATGTGTATCATGACCTATAAGGCCCTGAAAAGCACCTCTGACAGCACCAATTAAAACCTTGTCTTTAACAAAACGACCATTTACAAACAGATATTGGTCTTGGCTGGTTGATCGGGTGTAAGTAGGAAGACCAACAAAACCTGTTAGTTTTGTCCCTTCATAATCAGCATCTATCGCCAAGGCATTTTCATCAAAAGATTTTGAAATGATTTGAGAAACGCGCATCAATAAAGAATTTGCTGGTGCATAGTTTAAAATGAGCCGTTTTTCATCTGAGAGTGAAAAATGAATTTGTGGGTATGCCATGGCCAATCGGTGGATAGTGTCTTTAACGGCTGTTGTTTCCGATAAGGTTGATTTTAAAAATTTTAAACGGGCAGGGGTTGCAAAAAATAAATCTTTAACCTCTACTGTTGTGCCATAAGGAGCTGGAACGGGTGAAAAACTTTTTTGTTTACCACCTTCCACGGTAATACACCAAGCTTCTTCACTTTCTTTAGGTCTGGATGTAATAAAAAGGCGAGAAACAGAGCCGATGGAGGGTAATGCTTCGCCTCTAAAGCCTAAATAACTGATATGAAATAAGTCATCATCTGGCAATTTGCTGGTTGCATGACGCTCAACACAGAGTTTTAATTCGTCTTTTGACATTCCTTTGCCATTATCTGTAACGGAAAAATAAGATTTTCCTCCTTCTTGAATTTTGACATCAATACGGGTACTTCCGGCATCAATGGCATTTTCAATTAATTCCTTAATCGCAGAAGCTGGTCTTTCAACAACTTCTCCGGCAGCAATTTGGTTAATCAGATTTTGTGGCAGTAAGCGAATGTTATTTATATTATTCATAGTGATGTATGTTGATATTCTTAAATTTATAAATAGGTTGTTTTTCACGAGTTACAAAAATTTTTTTAGGAGACAAGGGCGTTTCTGGCCTTTTTTGTGGTTCACCTAAAATAAAATTTAAATCTTGTGTTGTAACTTTTTGAGTGTTTGAAGATAAGGCACGTTGATACAATCTGTTTAATTTTATTGTTTCAGGGTAATCTTTTAAAATAAGATGACGTGCTTTTTTTACAAGATAATCTTTTATGGTGCTTTTCTTTTTTTTTATGAATTTTTTTAGGGCTTGATATCTGAAGACAACGGTATTTTTAACCGTATAATAGAACGATGGATGAATTATTTTATTGAGTTGAATTTTTTGTTCTTCATCATCAAGAGATAACAAAGCAGACAAGCCTTGAAAAATTTTTTCTTCAAAAGCTTTATTCTTGTGTTTGTCTTTTTCAATGCCAGAGTAGGGAGAATAGATGGTTTTCTCTCCTGAAATATAATAAATTTCAGAAAAAAAATATTTAGGATCAGCGACGCATTTGACCGTATCAGTTAATTGAGCATAAATCCTATCACAAAGATAAAAGACCCCATGTTCTTTTTCTTCATTAATAAAATTAACAAGATTGGTGCGTTGTTGCTTTGGCAAAATCCTTAAAAGTTCTTGTAATTTTTTAATCCTTTTAAGAACTTTCTTCTTGTCATTATTAGATATATTCTCTTTATAATTCATAAACTTCTCTTATAAGCGTGCTTGTCTGATTTTTTCTATTAATGCATTAGTTGAAGAATCATGTTTAAGCTCTTTATTTTTATCAGTTAATTCGGGCAATACTGCTTTTGCTAACTGTTTACCTAATTCCACTCCGAATTGATCAAAACTATTAACATGCCAAATGACGCCTTGTACAAAAACTTTGTGTTCGTAAAGTGCAATTAAAGAACCAAATGTCTTGGGAGTCATTTTGTTAAATAATAGTGTGTTGCTAGGACGGTTTCCATCAAAAATTTTAAATGGAATGAGCTCATTTGCAACGCCTTCAATCTCTAATTCTTCTTTTGTTTTGCCAAGCATTAAGGCTTCTGATTGTGCAATAACGTTTGCAAGTAAAATATCATGATGATTACCGGTTTCGTTAAGAGAGTAAATAGGAGCAATAAAATCAACAGGGATTAAATGTGTTCCTTGATGAATGAGTTGATAAAATGAATGTTGACCGTTTGTTCCGGGAGTTCCAAATAAGATGGGACCGGTTGAATAATCAACTTGT
The DNA here is from genome assembly GCA_937906925.1 of uncultured Alphaproteobacteria bacterium. Taxonomy (GTDB): domain Bacteria; phylum Pseudomonadota; class Alphaproteobacteria; order CAAHEQ01; family UBA3637; genus RGIG4140. The sequence continues at coordinate 47,067 of CALCTR010000041.1, read as the reverse complement.
TTACCGCTTTTTTTAACGCTTTTACCATTGCTTTCCATATCCAGCTGTTGTAGATAAAGTGGTAATTTATTTAAATATTGATCATAAGGTAAAACCGCGTAGCTCTCGGCATTGAAATAAGTTGTATACCAAATACCGATAAGCCCTAAAATAACAGGTAGATTTTGATTAAATGGTGTATTTTTAAAGTGCATATCCATCTCATAAGCACCCTGAAGCATTTCACAAAAGGCTTCATATCCGATTGCCAACATAAGGGATAGACCAATGGCAGACCATAAAGAATATCGGCCTCCAACAAAATCCCAAAATACAAACATATTATCCGGATTAATGCCAAATTCTTTAACGGCTTTTTCGTTTGTTGAAACGGCGACGAAATGTTCTTTTGTTGCTTCTTCGCCCAAATGGACTACTAACCAATCTCTAGCTGTTTTGGCATTTGTCATTGTTTCTTGAGTTGTAAATGTTTTGGATGAAATAATAAATAATGTTGTTTCAGGATTACATTTTTTAAGAGTTTCAGTAATATCCGTTCCATCCACATTGGAAACAAAATGGAATCTGAGGGCATCGGTTTTATAAAAATAGAGCGCATCATGAGCCATTTGTGGACCTAAATCCGACCCTCCGATACCGATATTAACCACATCTTTGATGCTTTTACCTGTTGCTCCTTTGTGTTTACCTTGTCTGACTTTATCAGAAAACAGATGCATTTGTTCTAAAACAGTGTTAATTTGAGGCATTACATCCGTATTATCTACAAAAACAGGAGTGTTAGCTCTGTTTCTAAGAGCGGTATGTAAAACAGCTCTATGCTCTGTTGAATTGATTTTTTTACCTTCAAACATAGCATTAATTTCTTCTTTTAAATGAGATTCTTTTGCTAGTTTAAAAAGCAAATCCATTGTCTCATCGGTAATTTTGTTTTTGGAATAATCCAGTACAAAATCATTGAACGTTGCATGAAATTTATTAAACCGATCAGTATCTTTTTGAAATAATTGGCGTAAGTGTGTTTGGGAAATGGATTTTTGATGGGCTACCAAATCGTCATAAATAGTCATAAGATTACTCCTCGGTTATTGTTGGGGTTGTAGATGTGTTTTCGTTTATTTTAGGTAAAACAAAAAATTCGGGTGGCATAACTATAGATTTGCCATTAACGACTTGTGTAGGGGTTAAAGGCGGCTTTTTTTCAGCACAACCGGCTAAGCACAGTATCATACAAATAAAAATGAGTTTTTTCATTTTTTTACCTCTTCTTTTTTGAAAAATATTTTAATAAAAATAATAAATGCACCGATACAGATAAACGAATCAGCTCCGTTAAATGCTGGCCAGTGATGTGTTTTGTAATAAAAATCTAAAAAGTCAATAACATATCCAAATCTAAGGCGGTCAATAATATTGCCAATCGCACCGCCTAAAATTAAAGCCAATCCCAACTTGACAAGCGTATCTTTTTCTTTTTTCATCCAAAAAAAGACAAACAAACAGATGATTAAGCCCATCAAGCTAAGGAAAAAAGGCATCAAGGGATTGGTGTTTGAAAATAAAGAAAAACTGACACCTTTATTATAAGTTAAAAAAAGATTAAAGAAAGATGTAACAGCAATCGGTTGATGAAAAGATAAATAGCTAACAGCTGCCGATTTACTGAGTTGATCAATTATAACGGTTAAAAAAGAAAGACCAAGAAGGTAAAACGTACTGTTGAGACGGCTTTGAACGAGCATTTTGTTTGGATCCTTTCATTGAATCATTTATTTATAATACAAGAATTTTAAAATGTCATCATTTTTTTTATTTCTTTTTTAATTTTCTGTGTTATAATAATCTTATGGCTGTAGAAATGAAACGACCTGAAAGAAAATTTCAAGATGTTAAAGTAAGTGAAACGGATATTGTTTTATTTACTTTAGGCATTGATAAACGTGAATTTATTTTACCCTCAGAACGTGAAAGCTATTTAACAGATTTAAGAGCCGTAACATTGTTAGAAGATATTAAAGCCGGCAAAGATGTTTCCGGTAAAGATTATACCGGCATAAATCTTAAAGGAGCGGATATTTCGGGGGTTGATTTCAGCGGGTGTAATTTCTCAAAAGCTATTATTTATCAAACAAAAGCCCGTAACTGTGATTTTAGTGGGGCAAAGTTTGATGATGCCTACATGGAAGAGGCTGTTTTTTCAGGATCAAAATTTCAAGATGTTTCTTTGAAACGGGTATTCTCCAGAAATAATGATTTTAAAAATACCATGCTAGATTCTGATGCCGAAAAGTATTTTTCGGATTTTGATAAATTTTTGTTACTCATTGAAACAGGTAAGATAGATATTCGCACATTGTCCAAAAGTGATTTATTGTGCGTAGATATTCGCAGGTTGGATTTAAGTAAAATAGATTTAATCGGCTTAGATTTGTCAAATTTTGCTTTAGACGGAATTAATTTATCCGGTACTTATATTGATCCTAAACAGCTTTTAAGTTTAAACGGTTTACAAAAATATTATTTTGACCTTAGAAAAACAAAAGAGAAAAAAAAGAGAAAGATGGAAGAGGCCATTTTAAAAGAAAATGAGGAAAAACTGCGGCTTTTCGGTCAAAAAAAGGTTAAAAAAGAAGTACCTCCGGAAATGGTACTTAAAAGACCGGATAAGAAAGACGTGGAACCGAATGAATATAGGGCTTGGCCAATTTCATTAAAAAATGAAAAACAAGACATCATACCAGATAAGGAAGAAACAGAAGTTATTGTTTTAGAAAAAGCTGAAACAGAGGATCCGCCTGTTTTAATCAAAAAAAGTACATTTGAAGGTGCGGATGAAGGGGTGCAGACTTTTTCTTCAGGGCTAGATGCAACAGCCACAAGTGAAGATGGTATACCTCACAAGGTTACGACAAAATCAAGGGTTGTTGAAAAGGTTAAATTTAAAACAAAGGGGTAATATGCTAAAAGGGTTAAGCTTTTTAAAGCCAAAAAAATTCGCAATGAATTGTATCAAATGGTGGTTTTGGCGTGCCTTAATCGGTATTATGATATTCTGGGGATTATTGCTCTTTTTTGTGCCATTTTGTTTTGTGATTAAAGAGGGTTTTTCCGCTGACTCTTGGAGTTATTTGGCAAATTATATCCAACAGGTTACTTTAAGTGATTTGCTAAAACCGTATCGTGATTATTTTGATTGGTTAATGCTTTATTTTTTTGATGAACCGCAACATAAAACCTGGCGTAGTTATTTTATGTGGCGAAGTTTATTATTCCCGACATTCCTCTTTTTAGGTTATGAGTTTATGCTTTTTATTTTAAACCCGTTTTATTTAGCACCACAATCATTTGGTGATGGGCGTGAGGCTATTGCCGAAGAGGTTAAAAAATTTGGATTATTTGACGGAAAACACTTAATGTTGGGACTTTTTGGCGGTAAAAAAATTAAATTGCCGGATACGCGATCCGTTTTTTGTATCGGTTGTCCATCTTCAGGTAAAACAATGGGGGTTATCGTACCTGCTATTTTAGAAGAAAAAAATTCTAGCGTTATTGTTCATGATCCTAAAGGTGAACTGGCCAAATTAACCAGTGGCTACAGAGCTACATTAGGTCCTGTTTTTATGTTGAATTGGATGGGAAAAGATGATTTAAATAACAATGTCAGATGGCCGTCATGGAATCCGATCGGAGCGGGTAATTTACCCTCATTAAAAGATGGGCGGGAAGGGTACATAGATGGTTTGGTTTCATATCTTATTCCGGATGGGCCGACGGGAACCGATCCTTATTGGGTTAAAACAGGCAGAGGATGTTTAACAGGGTTAACAGGATATCTTTGCGGTAAAGTTGATCAAGCCAAAGCAAATGACTATTTTCTTTATCGTATCGGCAATGGGTTAATGGATGCGGAAGATTATGACGTTCTTTTATCTTATTATGAGTCTATGCGTGATTTTCCGGAAGTAATTGCTGCTAAAAAAAATGTACAAGATAAAACGCTAACGCTTTCTAATTATTTGCCGATTGGGTCATGGGATTTAATCCCTGAATCATGGCGAGGTTTTGACGCTTGTTTTGCCATGCTTTTAGATATTATCAATAATGCTCAGATTCAGGCTAATTACCAAATATCTGTTAAACAAAAGCAGCAAGATATGAGTGCTATGGATATGGATGCATGGCAAATGATTTTTGAAAAAATTGTTTTAGAAACAGCATATTACGGATATGGGCGCAGAACTCTTTTGGAGTTAAATCAAGTTTTAACACTGCCGGATAAGCAACGCGGATCCGTTGTTTCTATGGCTCTGTCCGGTGTCAATATTTTTAAAAATGCTGCAGTTCGTCATCATACTTCAATGAATGATTTTTGCTATGAGCAGTTAAGGGGTATGAAAGATGAAAAAACAGGCACTTATCAACCGGTAACAGTTTATATGTCTGTTCCTTTTTCTGATTTAAGTGCTTGTGTGTTGTTAAGCAGTTTATTTATTAATATGTCAACTCAGTATTTGATGGAGTTTGGTCCTAATGAAGGGGGGGCTGGGCCTTGTCCGACTAGTTTTATTTTGGATGAATTTCATCATATGCCATCGCTTTCAAGTATTACGGATGGTATCGTTTTTGGCAGATCAAAACAAAATAAATTCTTGGTTTGTGTTCAAGATTGGCATCAAATTACCGTTAAATATGATCAGGAAACGGCAGATGTTATTATGAGTTCTGTAGCGGTTAAAATTATTAAAAGACAGAATAATCCGTTAACGCGTCAACCGTTATTAAAAGGAATTGAAACTTTGACAAAGGTTGTGCATTCCTATAGTGGTAAGCGATCATTTTTTGATTGGTCCGGTTCTTTAATACCAACGGCAAAATCCAAAATGGGTTTTAATTTATACCATGAATACAGCCATAAAATTAAAACACAAGCTGATAGTGTTATCGGTGGTTCCGGTATTCTTTCTATGGCACCTAATAAGCAGCTGGTTTTATATTCCGGTCATTTAACTCGGCCGATTAGGGCTGAAACGCCATTGTGCTTTAAACATCCGGAGTATAAAACATTAACGTCTATGAAACCGGCTCCGAAAATGCCGGACAATATTATCCGTCAGGCGGAACAAATGGCGACAATAGGGCAAATCCAGTTTAGACCGATTATAGAAGATTAATATTTTAGCTTTATTTTATCCCAGTCATCGTGATCAAATCCATGGACAACTTTAACAGTAATGTTTTTGGGGTTATTTAATTTAGATACAAATCGTTCTGTCATACTTTGAGTTACAATCGTATCTTCAGATCCGATATAGTGTATTTGTTCAATGTTAGCTACAAAGTTTTTTATTCCGGTTAAGTTTTGTGCTTCTTTAAAATTAGGTAGGTTATTTTGTCTTGCGTATGATTCAATATCTAATACACCCGCAACGGTGATGATTTTTTTTGCACCGCCCAGGTGCTGAGCAAAAATAAAAGCTAATGGAGCCGCATCACTATAAGCAACAAATTCTATTTGTTTTACTTGATATTTCTTTATATAAAACAATATGATTTCCTGCATTTCTTTAATAATTTCAGGGTGGTAACGTTGTGTTGTCCAAATATCTTTGTTTTGACAAATTTTATTATTGATATATTGGCAAGGACGCGTTAAGACAACGATATTATTAAAATCATCCTCATTTGCCAATGCTAAAGCAATAGCTTTTTTAGGGTTCGGATTTCCGTTGCCTTCAATATAAAAGCGTAAAGTATCTTTTTTTTGAATGTTATTTTTTTCCCATACGATGAAGTTAAGCTTTTCAGTTTCAATAATTTTTCTTTCAAAGTTGTTCGGGGTTTTAGGTAACGTTGAACAGGCTGAAAGAAAGAAAAGTGAAGTACAAAGGGCGGATACAGCAGTTTTAATTTTCATCTTTAAAAAGCTCCATAAGTGTTAGGTTTTCAGTCCACAATAAAAATGTACGTATCATTTTATCAGGAAATATTTTCTTAAGCAAATTTTTGTATATTTGCATTTGTTTTTGATAGGAAAGGGGTACTTCTTGTTCGGATGACGGGACATATTTACCGGATTTAAAATCAACCAGAAAAACATAGTCATCTGTGATAGCGACCCTGTCAATTTGTCCGGATATAACTTGGTTATTCAAAACACCGACAATTGGTACTTCAGCTTGAGATGTTTTTGAAAAAAGATGTTTAAATTCTTCTTTTTCAAATAATGTGAAGAGATTTTCGGGTATTTCTATATCATCCGGTTTTAAACGGTTTGCAACCATACGACGTTTATCTTCCTTAATATCCGGCAGATATTGCAAGAGTTGATGGATAAAAGTACCTCTACGCATAGCATAAGATCTGTCAGCACCTAAAACAGAGTGTGTTTCAACATATTCTTCATCACTTTTTGATGGCATTAAAGGTTTGCTAAGCGGCCCCTCCTTAACCGGAGATGAAAATATAAAATTCGGTAATGTTATCGTTTGTGGTGTATTTGTTTTTATAGGGGTAATATCAATGCGTTTAAGTTGTTGATTGGTTATACGGATAATTTTATCTGCATCCGGTTTTATTTCTGTAGGTAAAGAGGAAAGTATTAAATCATACCAGTTGGCAGTAACGGTTTCTTTTTTTGTTTTTTTATTATCCCAACCACAGATATAAAGTCTGTCTTTTGCTCGTGTCAGCGCAACATACAACAGGCGATTATATTCTTCAGCCTGTAAATCATCCAACTTTTCATAAAGCTTATCTGTTTGCGGTATTTTTAAAGCAGAACCGGCAACCCAAACAGGCATATTGTTTTCATTCCAAAGGAATGTTTCTTTTGTTTTGGGGACAACGCGGGTATCAGGTAAAAACACAATATTTCCTTGTAATCCTTTAGAGGCATGTATGGTCATAATTCTGACGGCGTTAATGCCCGATTGGTCTAAGTCGCGTTTAATTTCAACTTTGCGGTTATTTATCCATTTTAAAAAGTTTTGTAAAGATGGGATTTGTGTCTGTTCAAAATTAAGTGTCAGAGATAAAAATTCATCTAATGCTTCATTTACCTCAGCACCCAGTCTTGTTGAAAAATCTTTTCTACCACCCATAGGACCTAATATATATGAAAAGAATTCAAAAACAGGCATTTTATCGGCTTGATTTAAAATGGTATATAATTTTTGAGCAATATCAGGTTTTGCTTTTTGAATTTGGTAAAAAAGAGAAGTCGGTCCTCTGTCATGAGCCAGTTCAAAAAGCTCTTCTTCAGATAACTTTATCAAGGGACTTTTTAATAAACAGGCTAAATTTAAATCATCTTCCGGTAAAAGAGCAAACTTTGCTACGCTAATTAGATCCTGTACAGCAATATGTTCTGTTAAAACAATGCGGTCAACACCCGCAACGGGAATGTTTTTTTCTTTTAAAGCCCGAACCAATTCTGAGACAATTTTATTGCGTCTGCGAACTAAAATCATGATATCTCCGGCTTCAATGGGAGTACCACGAGATTCAAGAATTTCATTTCCAATCATCTGTTTGATTTTATTGGCGATTTTTTGAGCTAAGCGCGTAACGGCTGAAGGATTTTTTTGGGGTTCCGGAAAGCTCCAGTTTGAGATATTTTCTTTTTCTTCCGGTTCTTCTATCGGCCAAATTTCAACAAGACCGGCATCTTGATCTCTAAAGGGAATATGGATGGCTTCTTCCTTTTTATCTAAAAGGCCTTTTTTGGCTTTTGGATTGTCAAGTAAGAAATTAACCAAATTCAGTACAGATTTTGTTGACCTGAATGACATATTCAATGGAACGGTTTCAAAATGTTTTTCTGAAGAAAGAACTTTATTTTTAAAGAACTGATGCATTTTTTCAAATTCGTTTGGATCGGCACCTTGAAAGCTATAAATAGATTGTTTTTTATCACCAACGGCAAAAATAGTTCTAACAATGTCGGTTTTACTACCTAATCCAGAAAAAAACTCTTCGGAAATCAATCGGATAATTTCCCATTGTTCGGGATTGGTATCTTGAGCTTCATCAATTAAAATATGGTCTATACCGCCATCTAATTTAAATAATACCCATTCTGACATACCTGATTTTTTTAGAAGTTTTTTGGTTGTTGAGATTAAATCGGCATAATCCATAAAGGATTCTTCTTTCTTTAACGATTGATATCTTTGTAAAATATGCCAAATTAAATGGGTGAGGGAAACCGTTACTTCTACAAGGTCAAATGCTTTTAAACGATTAACAGTTTCCCAGATTAAATAAGCTTCTGGATTTTCTTTTTGAGTGCTTTTGATTGTTTCTTTTTGGGTGAGATACTTATTTTTTAGTTCATTAAAATTATCCAGAGAAAAATGTTCATTTATTATATCTTTTTTAGAGTGATATTTTGCAATATTAAAGTACTGCTTTAAGTTATTTTTAATGTTTTTTAAATCTAAATGTATGCCAAGCCGTTCTTCTAAAAGAGATTGATTTTGTAAAATCATATCAAAAATATTTTTGATTGCCTTGTCATACAGATAATCGCTTAAAAGTGCGGTATCATCTTTGAATTGAGTGTTTAAAAAAGTTTCTGTAATAGCTTGTTGCATTAAGGCATGAGAGGTAACTTCGTCAATAACTTCAAATTGTGGTGATATCTCGGCTTCAATCGGAAATCGTTTTAAAACAGATTGACAAAAACTATGTATGGTCATAATTTTAAGCCCACCCGGTGTTTCTAAAACTTTAACAAATAAGGCTCTAGCTGTTCGCATTATTTCAGCTGTTGGTGTAAAACCTTTAAGTTTCTTTAGCTGTGTGATGAGTTCTTCATCCGGAGCAATAGCCCATGATTTAAGGGTTGAAGTGATGCGGTTGGCCATTTCTGCCGCAGCTGCTTTTGTAAATGTCAAACATAAAAGCTTCTCGGGAGCCGTATTTGAAAGGAGTAGATTTAAAACTCTGTCTGTTAAAACCTTTGTCTTTCCGGATCCGGCTGATGCCGAAACCCATACAGAGTTACTCGGGTGAGCGGCGGTTTGTTGTTTTTGAGTTATTTCTTGTAATAAAGTCATTTTACCCCTCATCCTCTAAGTCTTCTTCATTGAGCCATTCTTTTTCACGACTGAGCAGTGCGTAATCATTAAATTTTATTTTATCAGGTCTGGGAGATGCTGTATAAGGTGTTGTTTTATCACGATATTTATTAAGTATTTCTTGAACACCTGTATAGGCTTCATCAATTAAGGCGGAAACATCTTTTTTGGCTGATTTTGACGGTATGGGGATAATTTCTCCACCCGAACGTTTACCATTTAACCGCCAATAATTTAGTTTAATATCTTTAGTCGCTTTTAACCCTTCAAATCCTTTTTCCCTTAAAATAACGGCTTCCAATGTCATTTGTGGCGACAGTCCGGATTCAATTTCATTGCCGGTGGGTAAGGTACCTGTTTTATAATCAATGATTTCAAATGTATTGTTATTTAAATCATCTATACGGTCAGCTTTTCCCGTTAAGGTAAATAAAGATCCATCTTTAAGTAAAAAAGATATTTCACCTTTTTGTTCAATCAAAATTTGATGTGTTAATGGTTTTCTATCAACTTGCTCACGAATGACGAAATCAGCAATTTTTGATATTTTTTCTTCGTAAAGGGGGAGAGCACTTTGTGGAAAATTATTTTCTTTTAGTAAAGAGATTGTTTTTTCTTTAAGCCAGTCAGCATCTGATGAAAAAGGTCTTTCTTTAAAAAACAATTCCAACGCCTGATGCAAACAGGAGCCGTACAAAAGATTTTCCTGAATATCATCTATATCTTTAAGCGGTAAAAGTTTTAAAATATATTTTGCATAAATGGCATAAGGATTTTTCATTAACAATTCAATGTTGGTGACTGAGAGTTTTGTTGGTCTTGTTTCAACAGGAGGTGTGGGAGCAGGGCGTGTTACTTGTTCAAATACTTCAGATTTATCAAGTAATCTCGCATAATCAGGATTTTTAATTGGCCACTGAATTTGGCTGGCATTTAAAACAGCTTCCAGTCTTGAAATAAAACGCGAAGGGATGGTTTGAGACCCCTCTGATTTAACAGAACGAGTTAAATAAACTTCAGGACTTGAAAAACAATGAGCAAAATCCATGCTTTGTGTTGCAATTTTATTTTCTAATGCCGGTAGTTTTAATGCTTTTCGCATTTGCCTTGATAACCAAGGGCCTGTATCTGAAAGAATTGGAAAAGATCCTTCATTTAATCCGGCTATAATACAAACATCCGGATGTGTTAATCTGGCTTCAATCGGTCCTAAAATATCCAGTCGGTTGTGCATACCATAGCGGGAACGGACATTGATTTTAGATAAAAATATATTAATCATATTGGGATAATCAGCCGGAGAAACAGCACCGAACAATGATCCGAATTCTTTCAACTTAATAAATAGGTTATAAGCTTCTTGTCCGGCCTCAGATTGCCAAAGACGCTCTTCACCTGTTCTGTCTTGGCTGGTTGCTAATTCTTGTGCAATTTTAAGATGTTCTTCTAAAATTTGATTAAATTCTACAGGTTCATTCGTTTCAAAAAAAGATAAAAACCGTTTAAAATCAGTATGAAGAGATAAATTTAAAGGTACTTGTTTTTCTCTTGCCTCTTTTTCTTGTTGCTTAATTAGAAGACGCAATTCATTTGGCATCATCAAATCAGCACTGAGCGGATGTTTTAATAAAGCGAGCCAAAGAGATTGAGAGGTTCTTTCCTTTCCAATTTCAGCAATTAGAGATAAATAAACCCCGACAGGTGTATGGTGTAAGGGAGTACCGGCTGAATCGTCTAATTCAATTCCCCAACGTTTCATTTCCAGAATAACTCGTCGGGCTAACATTCTGTCATTTGTTATGAGTGCAGCGGTTTTTTTTGGTGTTTCAAGTGTTTCTCTTAAGATAAGTGCAATGGCTAAGGCTTCTTCATTGATACTTTCACAATCAATACGTGTAATGTTATTTAAAACATTTTCAGAAAAATTAAGTGTTCGCCATTCTTCTACCTGTTCGGCTGGGCGGAGTGCTTCAGTTATGAGTTCTTCACGCAGTACTAATTCATCAGACAAATTTTGTATCTCAGGTGGGAACATTTTAAGCGTTTTTAATAATTTTTTAAAGTTATATTGATAATGATTCTCATCAATATATTTTAAATCTTCATCTGTTAATTCATTGTTTAACCCTTGCAATAAAATAAGCGTATTATCCAGTTTATTTAATTCATTGATTAGATTTGAAACGGCTGGTATAGCTCCATCAAAACCAGCCATAATAATTTGATGAGAGGGCGGATTTTGTTTTATTTTGTTTGTAAAAGCGTTAATAAGTTTAATTTTTCGGTCTTGTTCATCAATTAATCCTCTTTCGTTTAAAAGAGCAGGCCAAACTTTTCGGATAATATCCAAAAAAACAATGGTTTTATTCCAATGTTCTGCCAAATCTAAATCCGGTACAATCTTTTCTAAATCATCAAATGAGGTTTCATATTGATAAAACTCGTCTAATAAAGAGCTGAGGCTGAGTGCAATGGTCAGAGCTTGATCCATTGTATCTACATTTGGCTTTTTCTGGCATAATCTAGTCAAAAGTATCAATCTTTCAATATAAGACATTGCCGGTTTGATGTTTTCTTCCAGTACATCCAAATCATAAAGGGCTGTTAATTTGGGTAATAAAAGAGGGGTATTTTCTGCTTGTTTTAAAAAAGTCTCTTTAACCGTTTTGACAGCTCGTTTGGTTGGTAAGATAACCTGCATTTGTGCAATATCAAGTGGTGAAGATGATTTATCTAAAATAAAGTCAACTATTTTTTGAGCAAAATTATCTGTTAAATTAACCGTATATATCATCCGTTTTCTCTTAATAGAATGCGTTCTGTTTCCGCAACAGCGTCGGGTGTGCCGACATGAAACCAATTTCCATCAAAAATAATATGACTCAATCTGCCTTTTTCTTGTGCTTCATCATATAAATCTCTTAGACTGAAGAAATCCGGTAGTTCTTTTTTAAAAATTCTGGGATGCAAAATTTGAACGCCCATAAAAAGGAAGGGTACATTTTTCTCGTCAGGACGTTTACGTCTGAGTTTTCCCTCTTCAATAAAATAATTACCGTTTGAAGCATCTCCAAACGCCTTTTCTATGGGAACAACTGCAAGCAAAATATCCATCGTTTGGGGATCCCACTTTTTAGATAATTGTTCCAATAAGGGGATAGTAGGTTCTTGCCAAAAAGGATCGGCATTTAAAACAAAAAAACCGTTAGAGCCACCATTTTTTAACAAGAGCGGTAAAGCTTTTTTAACACCACCACCGGTTTCTAAAGCCATTTCTTCTCTAGAAAAAAGAAAATGAATATCTGCATGTGTTAAAGCCTCTTTTTCAATCATAGTTCCTTTATAACAGGTGTTAATGACAATATTTTTAGTCGGATAGGCTGCTACTTTTTTAATAATATGAGAAAGCAAACTTGTCCCTAAGATTTGAATCAATGGTTTAGGTTTATCATCAGTTAAATGTTGCATTCTGCTTCCACGACCGGCAGCTAGTATCATCGCCGTTGTTATATGAGGCATTTTTAAACCCTTTCAAAAGGAACTTTTCTTCTAACGGCGGTAGGAACGTGTTTATCTAACCACTCTTTATATTCTTTTAGAAGAGGATTATTCAAATGTTTCTCCAACAACGACCAGACAAATGGTATGTGTTTTAGGTAGCGGTCTTTATGGTCTCTAGCGTATAAACGCACAAAAATGCCGATAACTTTTGTATGTCTTTGTACGGCCATGAGAGGATAAGCTTCTTTAAATGCAGGTGTGTTAAATTCAGGCAATTCATCAAAATAAAGTTTAAGCATTTCTTCTTGTATATAAGATGGTACGGGTCGTCTGGCATCTTCTAAAAGTGAAACTAAATCATATGTAACAGGTCCAAATCGGGCATCTTGAAAATCTAAAAGACCGCAATCTCCTGATTTTGTAATCATAAGATTGTCAACATGGTAGTCTAATAAAACAAGAGTATTAGGAACCTGAGTGATTTTTTGATACAGATTTTTCCATATATTTTCAAACTCAATCATGTCCTCATTGGTTAATTCTTTTTTTACAACATATTTAATATACCAAAGCGGTAATAACGAAGCTTCAAAAAACATTAAATCCCAGTCGTATTCTTTAAGACCTTGATTTTGTTTGAAATTTTTTTGTAAATGGACAAGTGCTTTAACAGCTTTTGTATATAAGTCTTTTTCATCATGGCCTTTGTTAATTAAGCGGGTAAATGTATTATCTCCAAAATCCTCTAAAAGTAAAAAACCATTATTTAAATCTCTATGAAAGATATGGGGTACTTTTAATCCGATGCTTTCCAGTAGTTCGTCAACAAAAACAAATTGAGCCGGATTTCCCATTGGAATAGGGGCGTTCATTAACACCATGGTTTCACCAGTTGTTTTTTCAAGCCGATCATACCATCTAAAAGAGGCGTCATGGGCAAGTAGACTTTTTTGAGCAGTATGCCATCCGGCTGTTTTTAAAAATAAATCTAAAGCTTCGTTTTGTTGAACAGACATAATTTTTACTCCTCTATAGTAATTAAACGGGATTGATCTTGTTGTATCTCAATCGTGATACGAATGGCATTTTTTGGTAAAAGCGAGCCGATTTTTTCTGGCCACTCTATGAGTGAAACACCATCAATAAAAGCATCTTCTATCCCAAGTTCAAAGGCTTCTTCCGGCTTTTTTAACCGATACATGTCAAAGTGATAGATTTCAAAAGAGGGTGTTTCATAGGTCTGTAATAAAGTAAATGTAGGACTGGGAACATCCTCTGTCTGACACAATGATTGAATAAATCCACGGCAAAAGGCACTTTTACCGGCTCCCAGTGTTCCATATAAAGCAATAATGGTGCCGGGAGTAACTTTTTTTGCCAAATCACTTGCGATTTTAAGGGTATCTGTTTCACTTTTTGACCGTAATTTTATCATTTCATATTCTCTTATCGTTTTGCTTGTGTCATCATAAAACAAAAAAAGACAAAAAAGCAATCTTTTTTGTCTTTTTTATGTTGAAAAAATTTTTATTTTCCTTCTTTTTTAGCTTGCTCTTGAAGTTGTTGGATTTTAGCTTGATAAAGTCCTGCAAAATCAATAGGATTAATTTGTAATGGTGGAATGCCTGCTTCTCTTGTTGTATTGGCAATAATGGCTCTTGCATATGGGAACAACAAATGTGGAACTTCTACCAATAAAACAGGCTCTACATGTTCATTCGGAACGTTTAATGTAACTAAAGCACCGTATGTTAATTCACAGATAAATAAAGCTTTTTTTGTATCACTTGTTTGTGCGGCAGCTTTAACATTTAATTCAACCGTAAAAACATTTTCCTGATTCGTTTTATTTACCTGAATATCAACGTTGACACTGATAGCCGGAGCTGTTGTAACCTCTGTTAAGATTTGAGGCATGGCCGGTGCTTCAAAAGATAAATCTTTGATATATTGAGCATTTACTTGGATGTTTGGAATATTTTGATTTGCATTTTCTGTCATTTTTAAAAATCCTCTTGAAAAAAAAGTCAAATTAGAGTTATATTACAAAAAAGTTTATACAGCTCTTTTTTTTAGATGTAAAGGAAAATATGACATGTCTTTTGAAAATATTATTTTGACCGGTATTGTTTTGGTTTTATGTTATATGTTATTTAAGTATACGGATAAACCTGTGTCCACAAAGAAAAAGTCATCCAAGCTTCCGCAAAAAATCAGATTTATTTCGGAACAAACAGGTGAAGTTATTGAAATGAAATTCATTGATAATTCCAATAAATCAAAGAAAGAATACAGCGAAGAAACATTTTTGGCCAATGCTAAGATGGCTTTTCAAATAGTGGTTGAAGCTTTTTCAAAAGGAGATGTGGCAAAACTTAAGAATCTCTTGGTGCCTGAAATTTATTCAGCTTTTGAAGCTGAAATCAATAAGCGTAAAGAAAATAATCATTCGGTTGATTTTTCTTTAATTTGTTTTGATTCGGTTAAAATCTTAAATAAATCCATTCAAAAAGAAGAAATAACGGTACAGTTTGTTACGGAACAAATCAACCTTTTAAAGGATGCTGAGGGAAAGGTTATTGAAGGTGATGAAATGTCGGTTGCTACCGTTACGGATACATGGACTTTTAGAAAAAAAGGTCGGTCAAAATGGGTCGTTAGTGCAACAAAAAGCGGAGCTGTTTATGGTTAAGAATAAGTTACTTGGTAGCGTTGTTTGTATTCTCTCATTAATAGTAGCTGGGTGTACATCTACGCATTCACTTTCGCAAGGACGTGCATTTAAACTTAAACAGCTTTCATTTGATGGTTTACCCGGATGGGAAAATGATGATTTATCATTGGCAATGCCGAGCTTAATGAAGTCATGCAAAACACCAACACCAATGTTTTTGAGATTTTGCCGTTCTCTTCCAAAGTACAATGGGGCTTCGTCTGCAGAAATTAAAAGGTATATAGAAAGTACGCTTCGCCCATATCAAGTTGTTTCATACGGTTCTAAAACGGGTACAATTACGGGTTATTACGAAGCTGAACTAACCGGCACTCGCTATCAGATAAGTGAAACACAAGTGCCTATTTATGGATTGCCGGAGGGATATAAAAATGGTAAAAAATATCCTAAGCGTGAGGATATAGAAGAAGATGGGATAGATGCTCCGATTATCGCTTGGGCAAATGATCCTGTAGAGTTGTTTATTTTGCATGTGCAAGGCTCTGGTCGCTTAATAACACCGGATGGTGAAATCAAATTAGGATTTGCCGGTAGTAATTCTAGAGAATTTAAAGGATTAGGTACATTATTAAAAGAGAATGGGGCTCCCACGCTTTATTCTATGCCTGCGATGAAAAAATGGTTGCAGGAACATCCCAAAAAAGCTAGAAAAATTATGTCTCAAAATCCGCGTTATATCTTCTTTAAAGAAAATAAGGGCGATTCGCCTTTTGGAGCCGGTGGTGTTGTTTTAACTCCGATGCGTTCTGTTGCCGTTGATAAAAGTTTTATTCCGATGCATACGCCTATGTGGCTTAATACCAAAGATCCGGATGGAGTAAAGTTACAGCGTCTGGTTGTTGCACAAGATATCGGTAGTGCTATTCAAGGTGGAATTAGGGCCGACTTTTTTTGGGGACATGGGGAATTAGCCTTTTCAAAAGCCGGTAGGATGAAAAGTCAGGGTTCTTATTATTTGCTGTTACCGAAAGACTGATATGAGTGTTACGAAGGAAGATTTAGAAACGTGGGAAGGTTTTATACAATCGGTTTCGCCTTTAAAAAAGGAACCACATCATTCTTTGGAACCGATTAAAAGATTGCGAATAAAACCAAGACCCGTCAGGATTATACAACACATTGTTGATTTACACGGTTTGACCTTACAAGAAGCCTATGACTGTGTTTTGAAATTTGTTACGGTTCATTTTTTAATGGGATCAAAAAATATTTCAATTATTACAGGGAAGGGGCTTTATTCAGACGGAAAGATAAAAAATGAAATTGAATATTGGTTTGATACACCTGTTTTTAAAGATAAAATTCGTTCTTATAGCTGGATAAATGCGGGTGGAACAGTAAGAATAGATTTAAAAAAAATAAAGGAAAAGAAAAATGAATGATGAAAAAATCATTTTGGGGATTGAAAGTAGTTGTGATGAAACAGCTTGTGCTCTTGTCAACAACAAAAAAGAGATTTTAGGGTCAATTGTTTGGTCGCAATATGATGAACACCGTCGTTTTGGCGGTGTTGTCCCTGAAATAGCTGCCAGAGCTCATTTGGAAAAATGTGATTTACTTATCAATGAGTTAATGCAAAAAACCAATAAGAGTTTTTCTGATTTGTCGGGGGTTGCCGTTGCAGGTGGACCGGGTTTAATTGGTGGAGTTTTGGTTGGAGTTATGACTGCAAAAACAATAGCCTTGTCTCATGATTTACCATTTATGGCAATTAATCATTTAGAAGGGCATGCATTGACGGCTAGACTTACAAATCCGATTCAGTTCCCTTATTTACTACTTTTGACATCAGGGGGACATTGTCAGGTATTGATTGTTGAGGATGTCGGCAAATACAAAAAATTAGGTGGTACAATTGATGATTCTGCCGGTGAAGCATTTGATAAGGTGGCTAAAATGTTGGGTGTTGGTTATCCGGGAGGGCCTAATGTAGAAAAACAGGCCTTATTAGGTGATGCAGGACGATTTAAATTTCCTGTACCGATGAAGGGTCGGGTAGGGTGTGATTTTTCATTCTCCGGATTAAAGACAGCTGTACGTGTTGCGATTGAAAAGATCCCCGAAATAACTGAACGAGATAAACAAGATATTTGTGCCTCATTTCAAAAAGCTGTTGTTGCTCAAATGGAAGATCGGCTAAAAAATGCTATTCAGGTGTTTAAAAATATGCATCCGGATGCTAAAGATATGGTTGTTGCAGGGGGGGTAGCCGCCAATATGACTGTTAGAGAGATGCTACAAAATTTAGCTGATAAGAATGGTCTTGTTTTTTCAGCTCCTCCTGTAGGTTTGTGTACGGATAATGGTGTTATGATTGCTTGGGCTGGTGTTGAACGTTTTTTGAAAGGTAAAACAAATTCATTTGATTTTAAAGCAAGACCCAGATGGCCTCTTGATACGTTAGATTAGTTTATAGTTTTTTATATATTTTATTTTTGAAGAAAAGTATTGACAATTTATCAAATATTTTGTTAATCTAAAGTTTTCTTTTCTATTTTTGAGGAGGAATAAAAATGTTATCAAAAGATAAAAAAGAATTAGAAAATGCATTAAGAAAAGGTTCAATACAAGAGATAAAATATGTTTTTGGAAAGTCCAGTCAACCTCTTGAAGATCAAGAAGTTGTTAAAGTACTACGTTTATTGCTCGGTAGATCAAATTTTGATTATGAAATGGTACAATTATTAAAAAAACATCATTGTGATTTAAATGCTCCTCTTGGTGACTTAAAAAACAATCCGGATCAATATCGTATCGGTGATTATTTGGCAGCTTATGGTCGGTTATCCCCACGACTTATTGATGAAATGGCAAAAGCCGGATATGATTTTTCAAAAACAAATGTTAAAGGCGAACATGTCGGATTTTATTTAATTGCTAATTCTCCTGTTAACGAGAAAATTGTTGCGGCTCTTAAATCAAAGGGCGTTGATTTTTCAAAGTGTAATAATATGGGGCAAACAGCTTCTGAAATGATGGTTTTTTATGTCAAAAAATTAGCTGACAATATGTTTTTAAATCATCCGGCTAATGCGTCAATCAGACGCTTGAGCCCATTGTTTAAAAAACAACAGGATATGATTAAATTGGTTCACCTTAATAAAGAAGAGTTAGGTGCGTTCATCAAAAAGCGGATTGATTCAATTAAACCAAATGGATATGAAACTGTTGGAATACAAAGAATCTATGCAGATAATGCTGCTTGTCAGAATTTAGCTTTACACGCCAAAGAAAGTATTCAAGAACAAATTTTCTTAGAGCAGGAGTTGCACCGAAGTTTTGTATCAAATTGTACACCTGGTGCTTTAAAAAAATTGGGTATAGATCAAAATTTACGTTCTTAAAATCAGAAAAAATTGCTTGACAGGATATGAAATATACCCTATTTTAAAGAAGATAACTAAGATAGGAGAATAAAATGGAAATTGTAAACGATTCAAATTTTGAAGCATCTGTTTTGAAATCGGAAAAATTAGTTTTAGTTGATTTTTTTGCAACATGGTGTGGCCCTTGTCGGCAAATGTTGCCTATAGTAAGTGAAGTTGCTGATGAAATGGCAGATCAAGTCAATATTTATAAATTAGACGTGGACGAGGCTCCAAAAACGCCGGATATGTTTGATATTCAAAGTATCCCGACACTTATCTTATTTAAAGATGGAAAAATTGTTGATCGCAAAAATGGGGCAATGTTGAAATCTGAACTTATTTCTTGGATTAAAAGTCATCTCTAAGAAATACCAAAAAGAGGAGGGGCTTATCAATCTAAGTAATTTGTTGCCTCTGATTGTAAATTTAAAAAGTCGCTTTATAGCGACTTTTTTTATAATTACTTTTTCTTAGGTTGGTTCTTTTAAAAGAAAATAATTGTGTATTTATATAACAGAACAAAAAGATTTGTCTGAAAATGGCTGTTGATTTTAGTAAAATCTATCTTTAGCCCTTATAAATTAAGGGATTAAAAGAAATCTCATCGGATTTTTGATAAGAGATGCGTTTACATTTGGGTTAAGTGTTGAGCCTCCTTCAACTAAATGATGTATATTGGTGTATAAGGGCTGTTCTTCGTTTATCAAACAGAAAGGGATTTTTGCCAAATAAAAAAGGAGAATTATATTTGTAAATTCATCTAGTTAAAATACAGAGGATTGTATTTTGTAAGTGTTTGAAATAAAATAAAAAAACACCGCTTTCTTTCTATATCTATTGTCGCATAATTTATATTATGTATAGTAAGGTGCAAAATTACAAGTGGAGATAAAAGTTTTTAAATTCAAACACTTATTTAATGTTTGGCTTCTGTTTACTGATTTATATAAAAAATTTAAAATTTTACAATAATAATTTTATGACCAATTATTTTATGTTCTTAAAGTTATTTTTATATTTTGTTCTCATACATTAAGTTAATAAGATTTTTATAAATGATACCTTATACGATAAACTCAAATTATTTTCATTTAAATCGTTTTAAACGCACTTAATAATAACCTTGTCAGAAAAAAATATAAATTTTTGTTTTAAACCCCTTATTTAGGGCTTGAAAATATAAAAACATCTATAAATATATGCACTTATCCGTTTTTATGCCAAAATCTTAATTTAAACCTCAAATTCTAAGCCATCATAAGCCGGTTGGATATTGTTTGGCAATTCCTCACTTAATTTTGCATAATCCATTCGCTGTCCCATATGAGTAATTATGGTTTTTTCAGGATTTATAACTTCTATCCAATGCAGCGCCTCATTTAAATGAATGTGTTTGTCTGTACCTTTACTGTCTGGTCTGTGGTTAGGACTGACAACACCCAATATCCAGGTTTTAATCCCTTTTAAAATTTCAAAACCAATCTCATCCATTGCTTTTAAATCCGTTGAATATCCTAAATTACCGATACGATAACCAATTGAAATTAAATCGCCATGGTATTGTTTTATCGGTGTGATAAGTGTATTACCGATTTTAAATGATTTGTGTGGTTCTATAATATGTAATTCAAAAGGTGAAATGTTTTTTTGAAATAAATAACTCAGTTGATATTTTAATTGTTCGGCATCTGTTTGTGATAAATAAACCGGTACCTTTGTGTCCCAGAACAAGGCCGTTAAGTCATTGGCACCACTCATATGGTCATAATGGCAGTGTGTATATAAAATAGCGTCTATTTTGGGTGTTTGTGCTTTTAATAATTGATAGCGAACATCAGGCGAAGTGTCAATTAAAATATTTAACCCCTCATCGGTTGTAATCAAAGCAGAACAGCGTGTGCGTCTATTTTTAGGGTTTTGAGCATCTGTTTCGCCAAAGCCTCTTGCCAGTGAGGGAACGCCATTAGAAGGACCGCACCCTAAAATTCTGATTTTCATACCCTACTCTCTTTCATAAATAAGTTAAAGAAATTTTTTGTTGTTTCTGCTTCAGCGACAGATATATCTATTTCCTTAATTTTTGCAAGCATTTTAAGCGTATGAACAACAAAAGACGGCTCGTTTTGTTTGCCTCTGAACGGATGGGGTGCCAAATAAGGAGAATCTGTTTCAACCAATAACCTATCAAGAGGTATTTTTTTGACAATATCTCTTAAATAGTCCGCATTTTTAAATGTTAAAATACCGGAAACGGAAATATATAATCCGACATCCAACGCTTTTTTTGCTAAAGTATAATCACCGCAAAAGCAATGCATAACACCTTGATTTGAAAGAAGATTATTTTTGTAGCTTTTGTCTAAAATATGCATAATATCTTCATTAGAATCTCTGGCATGAATGATTATCGGCTTTTTTAAAAGAGAGGCTAATTCTATTTGCTGGTAAAAAACTTTTTGTTGAATCTCTTTTGTATCTAAATTATAAAAATAATCTAATCCGATTTCACCGAGAGCTGAGATAAATGGGTACGTTTCAAAAATCTTTTTCGTTTTTTCAAAATCAAAATGTTCTGCATTTTCTGGATGGATGCCAAATGCCGTACAGACTCCTTCATATTTAGCCATATGGAGCAAGTCATCAATCTGATTATAATCACAGGCAACCGTTAAAATATGAGAAATGCCCTGCTCTTTAGCTCGTTTTAAAGCACCCTCTATATCCTGTTTAAAATCATCAATTCCTAAATGACAGTGGCTATCAATCATCTAGAACCTCAGAAATAGATAAAAATGTATTGATAATAGCCTGTTTTCTATCCAAATAAAGATTAGCCACATTGGCAAAAAGAGTATTTGTTGCTTCATAAAGATTTAAAATCTTTTCACTTTGTAACGGATTTATTTCATAACTGTCCTTAACTTTTTTATTAAACCAATCTGTCAGAAAGATTTTAAACAGCGAAAAAGCTTCATCATTTTTATAAATACTTTCTGCGAAGTTGTTAATATTTTGAATGTCTAAGCATTTTATTGAAGATATACAGGCCGTCATTTTTTGATAAATTTGCAATCCTTCATTTTCATGTATTTTAAGTGCTAATCCAATAGATCCACCGGATAATTCAGCTAAAAGTTCCACATGAGTTTCATTTGGCAAAAGTTTTTTTAATTCAGATACTTCTTCGTTAAACTCCATCGGATGTATTTGTATTTTGCGACATCTTGATGCAATAGTTGGCAGTAATTTTCCCGGATTTTGAGATAATAATAAAATAAGGCTTCTGTCAAAAGGCTCTTCTAACACTTTTAACAACGCATTGGCAGCATTTGTATTCATTTCTTCAGCCAAGGAAATAATCAAAATCCGATATTCATTTGAGCTGGATTTTAGAGAAAGAAATTTAATACCTTCTCTGATATCATCAACGGTGATTTCTTTTTTACGCATTTGTGTTTTTGCATTTTCTTCAACTTCTTTACCGGCTAAAATCATTTTTTGAATTTCTTTTTTAGCCTCATCTGTCAATGCACATTCTATCCATTTAATATTAGGATTATATTCTATTTTTGCATCATAATTGCCAGTTGTTAAAAAAGATGAAATCCTTTTTGCAAATGTTTTTTTGCCAACCCCAAACGGTCCTGTAATCAACCACGAACCGCTTATTTTACCGGTTTTAAGAGAGCTGGCTATTTGATCATACGGACTTGGCATCTAAACGCTCCTGAATTTTGCTTTTAATTTCCTTATGTATTTCATCAATATTATTTTCAGCATTTATTACTATAAACCGATTTGGTTCTTTTTCAGCTAATTTTAAAAAAGCCTCCTTAATGTTTTGATGAAAAGAAATATCCATTTTTTCAAAACGTTGTTCTATATTTCCTTCTCTTTTTATGCTTCTTTCAATGCCAAGCTTAGGATTTATGTCTAAAATAACAGTTAAGTCCGGTTTAAAATCATCAGCAATAAAACGGTATAAAGAGTCTATGTTTTTATAAACCTCTTCATCAAATCCATAACCAAAACATTGATAAGCGACCGTAGAGTCATGAAATCTGTCTGATAAAACGATTTTACCCTCTTTAAGAGCCGGTAAAATCTTTTTAACCAAATGATCGCGTCTGGCTGCTAAAAACAAAAGAATTTCTGTTTTTTTATCCCATCTGTCCACACCGCCTCTTAATAGGAGGTTTCTAATTTCTTCAGCACCGGCTGAACCACCAGGTTCTCTAGTTATTTCAACCAAATACCCTTGTTTTTCAAAGTAGTCTTTTAATAACTTAATTTGGGTTGACTTACCTGATCCCTCGCCTCCCTCAAAGGTAATAAATAAACCATTATGCATTTTTAAAACCATGAAAGAATAATTTGCTTTAATTTTTTAAAATAACCGGCTTTGCCTACATCATTTGCTGCCAACAGATTAAGAGTGTCAATTTTTGATCCGTTATCAATCTTCAGTTGGCCAATAACATCTCCTTTTTTAATAGGAGCAGAGATAGGAGAATCATAGGAAATACTTACTTTAGGCAAACGCTTACCCCTGCCTTGTGTTACAAGATATCTTTTTTCTGTTACGGCGTCAACCGTTTCAGTTGTGCCAAGCCATACTGGGATACTTGCCATAACCTTGTCTTTATAGACTAAAGTTTTTGTGATAAAGCCTTGAGATCCATAGCTTGCTAAGCGATTAGATTCATAATCTCTTTCTTTAGAACTTTTTAATCCGTTTAAAACCAAAATCAGTCTGGAGCCGTCATTTTTTTTAACGGAGGCTGTTAATCCATAACCGGAATCATTTGTATGACCTGTTTTTAAACCATCTGCACCATTGATTTTACTTAATAAAGGATTTCTGTTTGCTTGTGTAATTCCATTATAAGTAAATTCTTTTTCTGCAAAAATGGGGTAATATTCCTGAAAATCATTGATGAGTACTTTTGCCAATTTAGCCAAATCTTTGGCACTCATTTTATGTTCGGGATGTGGTAAACCGGTTGCATTTTTAAACGTGGAATTCGTTAATCCCAGTTCTTTAGCCTTTTCATTCATCAGTTCTGCAAAAGCTTCTTCAGAGCCGGACATATTTTCGGCAATGGTGATACAAGCATCATTACCGGATTGAATAACAACCCCCTTTAATAAATCACCAACTTTTACTTTTGTATTCGGTTCTAGAAACATAGTGGAACCACCACTTGTTGTACCGCCCTTTTTCCATGCATTTTCAGAAACAATAAATTCATCATCCATACTTAAACGGCCATCTTTTAACGCTTCAAAAACAATATATACAGTCATTAATTTGCTCATAGAGGCTGGAGGCATAGGTATATCAGCCTGTTTTTCAAACATAATGTATCCGGTGTCAGCATCCATCAACAAGGCGTTTTTGGCCAACGTTGTAAATCCAAAAGCGTTTAAAGAGAAAAATACAGAACCAGATAAAGTACAAAGTAATAGTTTTTTCATAGCGTCTTCCTTTTTTTAATGCATAATAATTTGTGCATCAGAATACCCTGATTGATGTATTTTGTCAAGAGCATTTAAAGCCTCTTGTTTGGAATTAAATGATGTTATTTGGACGCAATTTAAAATAATGCCATTGACTTCTTTTTGCACAATAACGGGAGAATAGGCTGCTAGTTCCTCTTGAATAATTTGGGCCCGTTGTACATTCTTAAAAGCCCCGATTTGAATACTTGGGCTTTTTGTTGTTTGAATATGTTTTTTGTAACTGTATATGATATCATTATCTTTAGAGGGTGTTTTCTTTGTGGATTTAGGTTTAGACTTTACCTCCGGTTTCTTTTCTTGATAAGTAACTAAAGGGATATCATTTGCCGTATAAAAGTTATTCATCGGAACACTTTTTAAAGCATCTTCAGCTTCTTTTTTTAATAATTCACTTTTAAGTGCTTTACTCTCATTTGGCATAATTTCCACCAATACTCTGGTTGTGCCTTCTGGATTAAACTTTAACTTTTCTGCTGTTGCTTTTGATACGTCAATAATTCTGTTTTGAACCATAGGACCACGCTCATTGATACGAACCAAAACAGATTCATTGTTATTCAGATTGGTAACCTTAACAATACTGGGCAAGGGCAAAGTTTTGTGCATACCTGTCAAAAGAGACTCATCATAAACTTCTCCGTTTGCAGTAATTTCTTTATTTTTGTCCGTCTCATACCAAGAGGCTTCCCCCTCTTCTATATAGGTATAATCTTCTTGCGGAGTGAAAAGTTCATTTTGGATGTAATAGGGTTCTCCGAGCATATATATGATGTTAGATTTTTTGTCATCGTACGCACCCGTTGACCTAAAAAGCAATCCATTATCCGTACAGGCGGATAAAAGAAGAGGTAAAATAAAAAAGGATAGTTTATTTTTCATCATGTTATTTCTCTTTTTTTAAAGTGGCCAATAATTTTTGAGACGGATATCCGTCCTGAGGTATTTTTTTTGCTTTTTGATAAGCCTTGATACTCTCTTTTGTCTTGTATCCTAAGATACCATCCGGCTCTGCGTTATAATACCCTTTAAGAGCCAGCTTTTTTTGAATAAACCGAATGTCATTCCGCGATATTTTATTTTGGGTGCGTTTGGCTGAAATTTTAAACTTATCATCTCTAAATGTATCGGATAATAATCCGATTGATAAAGCGTATAAAGTAGAATTATTCCAACGCATAATTCGATCAAAATTTGGATAAACTAAAAACTTTGGACCGTTTACTCCCATCGGCATAATTAATTTTGCTAGTACTTCACGCTCTTTTAAGGGAATCTTAGCAATTGGTTTAACGCCTAATTTCATCCACTCTTTTACGGGTCTTTTTTGAACGGCATGTAGTTTATTCCAATTTACATTTTGATAGATTTTAACCTCCCTACCCCAATGAAAATTTTCATCCCAACCCATTTTACTTAAATAATTGGCGGCAGAAGAAAAAGCATCTGGCATTGAATTGATGATATCTTTATTTCCGTCCCCATCAGCATCTATGGCATAAGCAGCATATGTTGTCGGCATAAATTGAAAATTGCCAAATGCTCCGGCCCATGAACCGTAAAAAGGTGTTTTTTCACCATTTTGCATTAGTTTAAGTAATGTGATAAGCTCTCTGGTGAAAAAAGAACGCCTGCGTTTATCATAGGCTAGTGTCGCAAGAGCATCCAATGTTTTTATATTGCCTTTAAACAGTCCGTAATTGGTTTCAAGCCCCCAAAAAGCGACCAAATAATGTTCGTCAACACCGTATTTTTGAGAAACGTATTTTAGAAATGCCTGATATTCCTTTAAAATTTCGCGTCCTTTTTTAATTCGCGATTCGGAAAGGGCTTTGTCGGTATAATCCCAAAATGTTAATAAAAACTCTGACTGTTTCTTATCAGCTGATAAAACATTCGGTAACAGGGTTAATTTTGGCAATATATTGTTTAATAAGGATTTTTCAACACCATTTTGCATAGCTATTTTTTTAAATTCTTTTTTCCAATCGTCAAAAGATTCCTCTACAGAAATTTCTTTATCAATTTGTGCTGTGGCACTTGTTGATAAAAGCAAAATGCTTAAAGATATATAACTTACTGAAAAAAAAGTAAAAAAAGTGTTTCTTAGTCTCATTTTTATCCCTGATTATTTCGTTTTTTTTAAATATAATACACTTTTTTAAAAAAATCACTTGATTTTTTATTTTTTTTTGTGTATAGATAACTTATCACCTTGTGGATGGGTGGTCGAGTGGTTTAAGGCTCCGGTCTTGAAAACCGGCGTGGGGGTAACTCCACCGTGAGTTCGAATCTCACCCCATCCGCCATTATCCCCTTAATTCATTGAATTTTGGGGATTTTTTATTGCTTGTTTTCTGGCATTTTTACTTTCCCGTCACAGTTACCCGTCACTTTGCCCGATTAAGACACTTTACCCCTACTCTATTTGTAAGATTTTTATACCATTTTGCCCGAACGGATTTGTCGGACATTGATGATTTTTACCCGATTGAATTTCTCGAACACCCTCGAACTTTAAGACATTTAACGAATTTTCCAAATTGTTGTTTAAATGTCTTAAACGAATGCGATTTAGAATTAAGTCTCCCAGTCTTTTATAACTTTTCTATATCTGAATAATTCAGGAGATATAGAAAACCGAAAATCTGGATACAGTTTTGAATAGATATTGTATTCTTCTTCTGAATAAACATGAATACACTTTATATAGTTTGTTTCAATGCATTCTCGAACCAACACCTCTGCCTGAGAATTTATAGTGTATTTACTGTCTTTGTTTTCAAAAAGACTAGAAAAAACAGTCATATTATTTAATTCTTCTATATTATTCCCATAATTAGTTGCAGCATTTTTAGAACATACAAAACATTTTTTATCCCATAAAATCTGTTGATCCAACTCAAATATGATATATTTTACTCTAAGTAGCTTTCTCCCTAAATAAGCCCTCAATAACCGTATATTAGGAAATCCAATTGAACAACATATACTATTTGCTTTATTATCATTTCGTTCTGAATCATTGTACAAAAATTGTATACCCTTCTGCCTTAATTGGTAAACTGACAATAAACCATTTTTAATTATACTACTTAAATTTTCAACTTGGCTAAAATGAAACAAATCAATATTTCTTTTTTCTAAATCACCTTTTAATCGACTAGCAAAATTAACATTATCTTTTAATCTATCATATTCTTTTATAACACTATCAAACTCTTTATTCATATTTTTAAAGTAAATTTCGTTATAGAAACGATTATATTTACTCAAAAAAGATACCCGAGCATTAAAACTGCACGCATTCTTTAAATCATTAGAGAACATTTCTAAAAAGGTATTATTCTCATTTAAAAAAATGTCTTTTTTATGTTGTAAAATCTCATCAAGGGAAAGGTTTAAATACTTATTAGCAACTAAATCTATATCTATTGGATCAAAATTTGGTATTACCTTTTGTATTTTCAATAAAACATCTTCTATATTTTCTTCTTTTAATTTGCTTGCAAAAACAGATAACTCTTTGTCAAAAGCCTCTAATTTCTTAGAATTATGTCTATCAATTACATCTTTTATTATGTCTTTTAGCAAATCATTATCTATATAATCTTTTATGGGGTCCTGTAAAAATCTACGATATATTCTTCCTTTTAAAGGATCACTTAGATATTCATATGGGTTTACAGCCTCAATTAATTTCTTTTTTAAATTTTCTATATTTTCATTTATCCAGAATATTTTTTTATCCTCAAAAAGATTTTCTAATGCTTCATAATCAGAAATAAATTGTTTTAAGTCTTCTTTATATTGATTTTGTTTTATTGCCAAATAAACAGGTAAATATCTTTCTTTTAATCCCTCAATAAAAACATCTAATTTCTCAAAATTTTCAAAGTGATATTTTTGAATGTCTTCATAAAACTTTTTTAAAAAAATTTCTTTATATCGCTCAATCTCTGTACTACGATCAATTATTTCTCTCTTTTTTATTATCTTTTTATCAGGTACAGGAATCAACCTCGACTGTTTTTTTATACCTACTTTTCCCTTATAACTAACAATAGTTTGTTTTTTTTCTTTTAAAGGCGTAGGGTTAAGATGTAATGTTTTTGTGTTCATAGATACAATCCAAGAAATAATCTGATTATAATTATATCAAAATTGTATTTAAAATTCAATTTGTTTTATTTATATAAAAATAATCTATCTATTATCTAAAAGTTCTTTAACAATCGTTTTGTAATTAAACCGTGTCCTTCTTCATAAAGAGCATCAAGTCTTTGATTGGTTGTTTCTGTTTCACTGAGCCCGCGGATTGATTTGATTAAATAATGTAATGCATCTATGGATGGATGCCTATGTTCAGATAATATAAAATCCCTCTGAGTAAAGCAATTTATGAAATGCGAAAATATGGGGTTAACCATTCTGAATTAATCACTTTTTTGCAATATGCAAAAGAAAATCCAAAAACGGTTGTAAGTAAAAAACCTGTTTACTTCCCTGGGAGAGGTCCGCAAGGTAGTCATGATGAAAGACAATAAATAAATTTTTTAGTAAAAGGACGCTCTTAATTTTCAATGGGTTTTAATTATTCTACCCGACTGTTTGAATGGTTTGTTGCAACGGACCTAACCTGTCCTTTTACAATAAGTTCAGGTGATGAATGAGATAAAAGTCTTTTTATTTCTTTATCTTTGACAACATCAATAGGTCGTTTTCCCTCACTGTTTTGAATGCTTTTATCGGCACCGTTTTGAAGAAGTAGCTGTACCACCGCTATAGAGGGGTAATGGTGACAAGCATAATGTAATGCCGTATTGCCAATACCATTTTGTAAATTTATAATTTCGGGATGTTCTTCGCATATCTCTTTGATAAATGTCAAATTGTCGTCGCCATTTGGGATATAGCACATCAGCATGCTGATACCATTTTCATTTTGAGCCGTATAATCTATTGATTTATAAAATTCCGAATATCTTAAAACATCTTCAAAAATAAAAGGATTAGAAGTATTAGCGATGAGCGACCCTAAAACGGAAATGCCTTTGTTGTTTTTGACACTTAAATCAATTTGTTGTCCCGTAGCCTCACAAAAATCCTTTAATAAATCTTGATTGTATATCTTATCAGGACATACATCTGTATTGTAATGCCAAAAAGTATTACCATTTTCATCTTGGGAATTGATATTAAAAGAGCATTGATAAAGACCGTTGATATAATTTAGCGGATACCATCCACATTGCATCTCATTTATAAACTCTTTTACTTTTTCTATATCTGTTTTTTTTGGCATACCGCAACCTTTTTTATTGATACAAATTAATACAAAAATTACATGAAATATATCACACTGATAAACGTTTGTCAATTTATTTTTTTATATGATTTTTACAGTAAAATAGCTTATAAATCATAAGGATAATAATAAAATATTTGATTTTTTAATACAGAAATTAAATACATCAAAAGAATATGTGCCATTGATTAAAAATTATTTTATATTAAATCATTTTTATGAAAATAATTTTCTTTTTGCTCTTTTTTGTATGTTCTTTTCAGGTTACGGCTTCAGATCGTGGCGCCTGCCCCTCTTACGAATCAGAATACGGTATAGGCGTTGTTTACGATTTAAATCAAATTCCAATAATGGCACCCCTTAAAGAGGCTATGGAGGAGGGAAATTTATTAGGAAATATACCGTCTACCTATCCAAATGAAACCGGTATCAAACAATTATATTACCGGATGGGCAATCTTTTTTTAAAAACACCCTATCAAGATGGTTTAAAAAATGGTGTAGAAGAGATTTTTTATCCCAATCAAAATTTATTGGCTCAAATTCCCTATTCAAATGGTCAATTAGATGGTGAAATTGTTGTTTTATATCAAGATGGTTCTCTCAAAATGCGTTTAAAATATAAAAACAATCAAAAAATCGGTACCGGTCTTATGTATCATCAAAACGGTAATCTGTGGGTTAAAGAGAGCTATGTAAACGGGCTTACAGATGGTTTACAAGAACAGTATTATGAAAACGGCACATTACAATCACAAATTTTTTATACAAATGGTCAAATAAATGGTGATGTACGTCTTTATTATAACAATGGTGATTTGTTAGCAAAATTAAATTATCAAAATGGTGAAGTAGTGAGTAATGAGTGTTACACTGCTCAAAATGTACTCTCAACTTTGAATGATATAGCCCTTTTTAAGCTTAAAAACGGTATGCGGCCCATAGAGTGTTTTTATCTATCTGAAGAGGGGAATTATTAACACCAGTCTTGACAATTTTTCTTTTTCAAGTTACGATTTAAAAAAAGGAAACTTATGACTGTGTTAAAGAAAATATTATTTGTAATCTTGTTATTACCTACTTCCTTATCTTTTGCAAATACAAAAGATGTCTTTATAAATGAGTCATATACGCTTGCCAGAAAAAAATTATTAAAGGAAGTGTATCAAGATAATAGGCAAACAATTTATTGCCAAATTCCTTTTGATCAAGATAACAATCTAATCTTCCCTGAGTGGTTTGACATATCTAAAGTTGCAGACAGATATAATCGTCTTGAAATTGAACATATTATACCGGCTGAATCTTTTGGCATATACATTAAACAGTGGTGGCAAGGTGATATCCATTGTTTAGATAAAGCAAATCAACCCTATAAAGGGAGAAGATGTGCCGAAAAAACAAGCCGACTTTTTCGTTTAATGCAAGCGGATATGTATAATCTGTATCCTTCTGTCGGATCTGTTAATGCCGTTCGGGGTAATTTGGAATTTGCACAAATACCGGCCTATATTCCTTCTGTTTTTGGTCCGTGTCAGATTAAAATTGCTGACAAAAAAATAGAAATTCCCGATCCGGCTAAAGGTATAGTTGCTCGTGTTTATCTTTATTTTGAACAACAATATCCCTTTTTTAAAATTTCTGAAAAAGACAAGATGTTGTTTACAAAATGGGACTCCGATTTTCCCGTTACGCAATTTGAATGTTTAAGAACATATCGGATTGAAACCATCCAAAATAACGAAAATAAAATTGTCAAACAACGCTGCATCCAAAAAAATTTGTGGCCCTATATCAGTGAGGAAAAATAATGTTTAAAATAGGTTGTCATCTCTCTTCTTCAAAAGGATTTATGCATATGTTGACTGAGGCTACTCAAATTGGGGCTAATACTTTTCAATTCTTTACACGAAATCCCAGAGGCGGAAAAGCTAAAGATATTGATTTTAATGACATTTCATTGTTTTTAAAAGAAAGTGAAAAAATCTCTTTTAAAACCATTTTGGCCCACGCTCCTTATACACTTAATCCTGCATCAGGGCAAGAAAAAATCAGAGATTTTGCACATCTTGTTATGGCAGATGATCTAAAACGAATGGACTTATTAGGGAATCAGTTGTATAATTTTCATCCGGGTTCTCATGTCGGATTGGGGGTTGATAAAGGTATTTTGTTAATTACTGAATTATTAAATACATTGTTGACCGAAGATTTAAAAACAACTGTTTTATTAGAAACCATGTCCGGTTCCGGAACGGAAATCGGTTCCACTTTTGAAGAATTAAAACAAATTATAAATGGTGTCCATTTAAACCAAAAAGTAGGTGTTTGTATGGATACCTGTCATGTTTATGCAGCAGGATATGATATTAAAAATAATCTTGATGATGTTTTAAGCCGGTTTGATAAAATCATTGGTCTTGATAGGCTAAAAGCCATTCATCTAAATGACAGTAAAATGCCTTTTGCTTCACATAAAGACAGGCATGAAAAGATAGGACAAGGTGAAATCGGTTTAGAAGCACTTATCCGCATTATCAATCACCCTGCCCTTAAAGATAAACTTTTCTTACTTGAAACACCCAATGAATTAGACGGTTACCAAGCTGAAATCAAACTGTTAAAAGAAAATTATTCAATTTAAATAATATACAATATGGGCATTTAGATAAAAAGCGAAAATGCTCCAAATTAAAAGCGGAATAAAAAGATAGGCTGCTGTTTTAGACGCCTTGTAAAACGTTTTCATAGTCAAACAAATAAATATAATCATCAAAAAAATATCAATTAAACCGGCAATCGGATTGTGCATATAAAAGAATAAAAAGGGCCAAAGACCATTTGTTATCAGCTGTAAAACAAAATATCTGGGCGAAGTTTTATTCCACACTAAAAAAGCTGATATAGCCATCAAGAAGTATAAAACCGTCCATATAAATGAAAAAACAATATCAGGTGGGGTTAAGGATGAAAGCGGTAGCGTTTTATACCAAGCTAATCTATCCGGTGTTATAAAAGTAGATGATAGTAGTGAAACTGATAGTACAACAAGCAGTAAAAAAAATAAAATACCGCCTTTTTTCAATATATTATTTTTCATTATCTCTCCTTTAAAATTGTTTTAAAAGCCAATCAAGGCCTTGTGTTAAGTTGTATCCCTTTAATAAATGGTATTCGTTTTTAACAATTTGAACAGAAACTTTCGGTGATGTGAGAGCATCTTTAACTTTGAGAGAATTGCTAAACGGTATCGTTTCATCTTGATCTCCATGAACAAGCAGTACAGGTCCGTTATAGTTAATCTGCCGATGTAGAAGGCAATGCATTTCAGCCTCTTCAAACATTTGATAAGTAAAACAATGGCCTTTTGTTTCTTCTGATGGCCCAAGTACTTTGCCCGATTTTAACAAATCTCTTACCTCTTCATTAAACATATATTCCCATACAAGTTTTGTAAAATCAGCTGCAACAGCCAAAGTCATAATGGCTTTTACCTGCTCTTTTTTTTGCTCACCCAGCAAAAGGGAAATCCATCCTCCTAAGGAACTACCAACTAATATCAATGACTTATCTTTTATCTCTTTATCAATAACCATTAAAACATCTTTAAGGCACTGACCCACTCTAAATTCTGTTTTTTCCCCATCAGAATCACCATGAGCCGTATAATCAACAGATAAGAAGCCATATCCGTTTCTTTTTGCATAATCTTTTATTTTTTGGCCTTTTTCACTGTTTTTTGATGATAAAAGCCCATGTAAATAAACAATTATTGTTTCGGCATTCGGTTGATCAAGAATATAGGATATTTTTTTCCCGTTTGGATATTTAAAAATTTTATTTACCATTTTGCTTGCCTTTCATTTTGTTTTAACGTAATGTATTTATATGAAAATTACAAGTAAAATAACATCTCTTATTTTTGAAATCGGGCAAAATATCATTGATTTTGTTTTTCCGCCCGCTTGCCCTTATTGTGATAAAACAATTGACTCTCACAACCTTTTTTGTCAGGAATGTTTCAAAAAAATCTCTTTTATTGAACGAAGTATTTGCCATTGGTGTGGCAAACCACTTTTTTTAGAAGATATTTCTCAAACAGAAAAAATGCTGTGTCCAGATTGTATGAATAAAAGACCGGTCTATGATTTAGCTAGAGCCGTTTTTATTTATGATAATTTTTCAAAAATCAGTATTTTAAAGTTTAAGTATGCGGATAAAATGGAATATTCTTATCAATTTGTCAATTTAATGCAGCGTGCCGGTCGTGATTTATTTGACAAAACCGATTTAATTATACCGGTTCCCATGCATTGGAAAAGACGCCTCAGAAGATATTATAACCAAGCAGATGTATTGGGTAAATTACTTGCCAAACGAGTACACATCCCCTATTCCTCTAAGATACTTTTTCGCTCCAGATACACCTCTCCACAAGAAAATAAATCTTTTAATGAGCGAAAACATAATGTTAAAGATGCTTTTTGCGTGAGAAAAAATACCCTTATAAAAGGTAAAAATATTTTGCTTATAGATGATGTTTTTACAACAGGAGCCACTGTTAATAACTGTGCAAAAGCTCTTAAAAAAGCAGGAGCTAAAGCCGTCTATGTCTTAACGATAGCAAAAGCCCTCAAAAAGGGCGACACCCAATAGCTTTTTAAAATAAAAGATGACTTCATCTATAAAATAAAGTCATCTTTTTAATATATTGATTTTTATTAATTATTTTTGATTTATAATTCTACGAACTTCTTCAGTTACAATCCTCTCAACAATTTGTGGCAAATTTGCATTTAACCAATCTTGTAACAAGGGTCTTAAATCCCCTTCAATTTTTTGTGAAGCGGTCATTGTTTTTACCTGATTTAACTTTTCAAGTGCCGCTTGGGTTTTAAGAGCCGTTTCTGCAGATAACAAAGAATCATTAGTTACCCGCATGTTAGGTGTTAACTCTAAAACGGGTAAATCTGTTCTTACCGTATCAGTGTGAACCTTTGATAACGGAGAATCTGTTTTTAAGGCATGAGCCTTTGTTTTATCTATTTCTGAATTCAATGCTTCAGCCTCTTTTGAGAGGACTTGTCTGATTGAAGAAAGAATTTCACTGACAGATAGTTCTTCTTCCTGCATTTAACCTCCTTAATCTATTGTAGAGTACCCAAACCATTTATTTTTAACTTTTTCATAGTAAACAGTCGGATCATAAGAAGAAACACTTAATTTTAAATCCGCTGGATTCATCTTGCCCGTAGCTGTTAATAATGTATAGGCCGCAACAATCTCATCGCGATGTGTTTTAACAAGTGTTACTTGGTTATCCAAATGCTCTTGTTCAGCATCCAATACATCAAGAACTGTTCTGGAACCGACTTTTGCTTCCCTGATAACGCCATCTAAAGCAATTTTTGAGGCTTTGATTTGGGATTTGATAGAGGAAATCTGAGCTTTTGTAGAGGTATAATTTTCCCACGCCCGAATTGTAGAAGCTTCAACATCCGAACGGATTTTTCTGGATAAAATGCGATATTGATTCTCGGTATGTTTTGCTTGTCTGATATCGGCATACTCAGCACCGCTTTGGTACAAAGGAACAGACATATTTGCCGTTACTTGCCAATTATCATTCCTTCTGGTCAAGTTATTTTCTTGCCCTTTTGTAGCCGAGGCTCTGACATCAACAACCGGAGATAAAATGCCCTTCTTAGCCGCAACCGTTTTCTCAGCTGCTTTTTGAGCATAGTCAATCGCTTTGATTTGGGGGTTATTCTGCAAGGCTTCTGTTAAAGCATCTTTCAATGTAGCTGGTAAAATAATGGAAGATGCCGTTACATCGGAAGAAACTTTTTCAGGATCCAATCCCGTTACATCCGTAAAATTTGCATTTGAAACTTTTAAATTGCCTTCAGCGGCAATTCTAGCGGCAGTTGCACCGGATAATCTGGCTTCTGACTGAGCAACGTCTGTTCTTGTAAGTTCACCGGCCTGAAAGCGTTTTTTATAAGAGGCTAAATGTTTTTTTAAAACTTTTTCATTATTTATTTGTAAATCTAAAACGGCTCTATCCCTTAATACATCCATATAAACAGCCGCTGCATCTAACAAAATACTTTGCTCTGTGTTAACTAAACTTTCACGAGCGGATTTTACTTGTTGTTTACTGGCTTCAACAGAGTTGTAAGTTGTTAATCCTGAAAATACGGGTTGAATAAATGAAATAGATAAAGCTGAAGGATCTTGATATTTTTCCTGTATCGGTGTACCAGATTGCGAATCGTATTCGTTTTTGATATAGCTTCTACCGATACTTCCGGAGGCAATCACAGATGGTCTATAACCGGATTTTGCTTTTGCAACATTCTCATCCGTCGCTTTTAACTCAGTTCTTTGTGCATTTATTGTTGAACTGTTTTCATATGTATATGATAAAACATCATTTATGTTTGCCGCAAATGCTGTAGCAGAAACAGTAGATAAAACAATCATTAAGCCAGTTATTTTCTTTAACATTTTATACCTCTTTCATTAGTTAACGATATCTTACGATATGATAAATGAAAAAAAAATGCAAGTATTTTATTTTTTTTCTTGACAATAAAAAAATCTTTTGTTAAATAGTTATTATTCTTTGATGGCCGGTTGGCAGAATGGCTTATGCAGAGGATTGCAAATCCTTTTATACTGGTTCAATTCCGGTACCGGCCTCCAAGAAAAGATTGTTCCAGCGTAGCTCAGTGGTAGAGCAATCGGCTGTTAACCGATCGGTCGTAGGTTCGAGCCCTACCGCTGGAGCCATTAAAGAGCTTTCATTTGAAAGCTCTTTTTTAATAAAACAACCTAATCTGTTAAATGATTGAACTTTTATTAAAAGCGTCCTAAAAAAGAACGCTTTGTATTTTAATTGATTTGAACACTTGTTCCCGCTTCATTTGCCGACGCTATGCTGTCATTATAAACCGTTTTTCCAACAAAATACAGCAAAACCAGCACAAGTGCAAACAACATATATCTCATAATTGTTGTCATCTTAATCTCCTTTTTTTGCGGTTGATTTTTTTTGATGATCTTTTTCTGAATTGACTAATTCCTCAGCTGTTTTTATTTTTTTAGCCTGAAGATTTTCTTTGGCTTCTTCCAGTTGAATTTTGTTTTCTTTTTGTGCTGATATCCACGCATCATGTGTTACTTCTTTAATAGCTTCGTAAGCTTCACCCGTAAATTCTTTTGTTGCTTCCCATGCTTTAGAAACGCTTTCTTTCGCAGCTCCCCAAGCATCTGAACTGATATCTTTTGTTTTATCCCAGGCTTGTACAGTTTCATTTTCAACTTTTTGTGTTGCTTCAGCTATTTTTTCTTTTGTTTCATTTAAAATTTTATCCTGTTTTTTTTGACCCTGCATATATCTCTCCTTTAAAAGTAGTGAACACTAAAAAGGAAATAAGCGTTTTAGCTCAAATGTCAACTAAGCTTTAGGTTATACCAAACTAAAATCCCATTAAAATTTTAATTTCTTCAGAAACGCGATCAATCGTCCATGGTGGATCAAAAGTTAATTCAACCGTTACAATACCTGTCCCGACCACTGAAGAAACAGCATTTGCAGCCATAGATGGCATTTCACCTGCAATCGGGCACATTGGTGATGTCAGGGTCATTAAAATAAAAACATCCCCGTTTTCCTCTTGTCTAATTTCATAGATGAGACCTAAATTATAAATATCCAACATCAATTCCGGATCTTGAACAGCCGATAAAGCTGAAATTATAGCTTGTCTTGAAGCGGGAATCTCCCCTGCTTTTAAAGGAGTTCCAACAACAGCTTTGTAACTCTCAGACGGCAAAATAGGATCCATGTCAGCCAATTCTTCCAAAACGGTAGGTCCCAATGATTGCGGTAAAAGGTCATCTTTAGGTGCGTTTGTCATTTGAAATATCCTTTAAATAAGTTTATGCTTTTTATTAACGCTTCAATGAATAAATCAATGTCTTGCATATCATTATATATCCCTAAGGAAACACGTAAAGTTACATCCTTTTTAAATCTAGTATGTAACGGCATTGCACAATGATGGCCAACTCTGACACAGATATTTTGCTCAGCCAAAGCAAATGCAATATCAGACGGGTGTATGTTTTGTATAACAAAAGAAACAATCCCTTGTTTTTTATCATTTGGTGCCAAAATTTCAATCTCTGGAATTTTACTTAATTGATTTAAAAGATAAGCTGTTAATTTTTTTTCTTTTTCTTCAACAACATCCATTGATATTTTATTTAAAAATGAAATGGCTGCCGCAAGAGCAATCGCTTGTGCAAATGGTGGGGTACCGGCTTCAAATTTGTACGGAGCTTCTTTAAAAAGCGTTTCTTCTATACTAACTAAATGAACCATATCCCCGCCATATTGATAAGGAGATAATGACTCTAATGCCTCTTTTTTACCATACAAAACACCGATACCTGTTGGCCCATAAAGTTTATGCCCTGAAAAAACAAAATAATCTGCATCTAAGGCAACAACATCTGTCTTTTGATGAGCAACACTTTGGGATCCATCAACTAATACTTGTGCTCCAACTTTATGAGCCATATATATGATTTCAGTAAGCTGATTTTTAATACCTAATACATTTGAAAACTGTGATACGGCAACTAATTTTGTTCGCTTATTTAATTTTGCAGTAAAGTCCGCCATATCTATTTCGCCATTATCTAATACATCAAAAACAACAAATTTAGCCCCTGTTTCAAAAGCTATTTGTTGCCACGGCACAAAATTAGCATGATGTTCTGCAACACAAACTAAAATTTCATCACCTTTTTCAAGAATTTTGCGATAGCCATTTGCAACTAAATTGATACTTTCCGTTGCTCCTTTTGTAAAAACAACCTGTTTTTCAGGAGCATTTATAAAATCAGCCACAATTTTTCTAGCCTTCTCATATTGCGTCGTAGCCTCATTAGCTAATTTACAGTTTCCTCTATGCACATTAGAATACTGGTTTTTGTAAAACTCAGATAACACTTCTAAAACGCATGCCGGTTTTTGCGTTGAAGCAGCCGAATCTAAAAAAACAAGATCTTTATTTTGAAAAATGGGAAATTTATCTTTAAACATTTAATGCTATCCACTCATTGGTTAGGTACTGATATTCAGGAGGAACTATATCGTTGATGAATGATTGTATGAGGATGCGTTCAGCCTCTTTTTGTGAAATACCGCGACTCATTAAATAAAAAAGCCCCTCTTTATCCAATGGACCCGTTGCCGAACCATGTGTACATTTAACATCATCGGCATAAATTTCAAGAGCCGGTACAGAAGTAATTTTAGCCGTATCAGATAAAAGAAGAGCCCGATGATTTTGATATCCGTCCGAATGCTGAGCCTCATTTTCAATAAAAATACCTCCTTGAAAAGTAACCTGTGCCGCATCTTTAGCAATACCTTTTATCTCCTGAACGGAAGTTGTGTTACAAAAGAGATGATTCATTTTGACGGAAATATCAATTTCACTAGAACAATTAGCCAAATAAAGCACTTTAATTTTAGCAAAAGATGCTTCATCTTTTAGATTAACTTCTATATTTAATTTATTATTAAATATAATATAAATATATTCAAGCTCCTGATTTTTTTCAAGTGTATAAATAGCGTTTGCCTGAAACGTTTTCTCTAACAAAAACCGACCATCTTTTTTAACTAAAAGGATATTATTTGTAGTCATCATACCCCTTTTCTTCTAAAATTTTAGAGAGTGATTTATCCCCTGAGTGAACAATCTTTCCATCAATCATAATATGAACAACATCCGGCTCAATATAATCCAACATCCGTCTAAAATGTGTTATCAATAAAAAGGAACGGTTTGCCTCCCGCATAACATTAACAGCTTTCGTAACGGTTTTAAGAGCATCAATATCAAGTCCCGCATCCATTTCATCTAAAATACAAAAATCCGGTTCTAAAAAAGCCATCTGGAATGTTTCCATCTTTTTCTTTTCACCGCCTGAAAAACCACTATTTAAAGCTCGTTTTAACATTTCATCCGAAATATCCAATGCCGTTGCCCGTGTTTTTAATCGTTTAATAAATTGAACCGCATCTAATTCTTTTTCTCCATTAAACTTTAACTTTTCATTAAAAGCTGTTTTTAAAAACTGACTGATAGACACTCCCGGTATTTCAATCGGTAATTGAAAAGCTAAAAAAAGTCCGTTTTTTGCCCGCTCATCCGGTGTCATTTCCAATACATTTTTGTTTTTAAAGAAAATACTACCTTTTGTTACCTGATAAGAGGGATGACCGGCAATAACATTTGCTAATGTACTTTTGCCTGATCCGTTCGGACCCATAACAGCATGCACCTGCCCTTCTTCAATACTTAATGAGCATCCTTTTAAAATTTCTTTATTATCAACACTGACATATAAATCTTTAACTTCTAAAAACGGCATTTTTACCTCTCTTCTGATTTATCCGACTGAACCCTCTAAATTGATACCGATTAGCTTAGCCCCTTCAACAGCAAATTCCATCGGCAATTTTTGCATTACTTCTTTACAAAACCCATTTACGATTAGAGAAATCGCCTGTTCTTGAGTCAATCCGCGCGACATAGCATAAAAAAGCTGTTCCTGTGATATTTTGCTGGTTGTGGCTTCATGCTCTATGACAGCGGACGGATTTTGGGACTGTAAAACAGGGAAAGTATGGGCACTGCACTTATCCTTAATAAGCAAACTATCACATTTAGACACATTTTTAGCATTATCGGCATTTTTACCCATTTTTACAAGACCACGATATGCATTACTGGAAAAACCGGCTGAAATACCTTTTGAAATAATTGTAGAAGAGGTATTTTTACCCAAATGAATCATTTTGGTACCCGTGTCTGCTTGCTGATAATTATTTGTTAAGGCAACGGAATAGAATTCTCCAACAGAATTATCTCCTTTTAAAATACAACTGGGGTATTTCCATGTAATGGCTGATCCGGTTTCAACCTGAGTCCAAGAAAGTTTTGCATTTTTGTGGCAAATTCCTCGTTTTGTAACAAAATTATAAATACCACCCCGTCCTTGTTTATCACCGGGATACCAATTTTGAACAGTTGAATACTTAACAAAAGCATTATCTAAAACAACAATTTCCACAACAGCAGCATGCAACTGATTTTCATCTCTTTGCGGTGCTGTACATCCCTCTAAATAACTGACTGATGCCGATTCGTCCGCAACAATCAATGTTCGCTCAAATTGTCCGGAATTTCTGGCATTTATTCTAAAATAACTGGATAATTCCATCGGACAGGTAACCCCTTTGGGAATATAAACAAATGATCCATCCGTAAAAACAGCACTGTTTAAAGCGGCAAAAAAATTATCCGTATACGGAACAACACTTCCCATATATTTTTTTACCAATTCCGGGTAATTTTTAATCGCTTCGGAAATAGAACAAAATAAAATTCCTTTTTCTTTTAAATGTGCCTTATACGTTGTTGCCACAGAAACACTGTCAAATATAGCATCAACGGCAACACCTGATAAAGCTTCTTGTTCTTTCAGTGGAATACCAAGCTTGTTATATGTTTCTAAAATTTCGGGATCTACTTCTTCTAAGCTTTTGGGACCTAACTTTTTTTTAGGAGCCACATAATAATACAAATCTTGGTAATCAATTGGTTTATATTCTAATTTACCCCAATGCGGTTCCTTTAGAGAGATAAAATGACGATACGCTTTTAGCCTAAAATCTAAGAGCCAATCCGGTTCATTCTTCTTGGCAGAAATAAACCGAATAACCTCTTCACTTAATCCTTTAGGGGCCATTTCAGACTGAATAAGTGTTTCAAAACCATATTGATACTCTTTTGATACCGCTTCTTCAATCATAGAATTGTTATTCGTCATTTTATATCCTTATCTCAAATTTAGGTATTAAAGATGCCTTATTTTTTTAAAAATGTCAAGTAAAAGCATTTTTTACTTGTTTTTATAAAAAAAGAGGGTTAATGTAAAGTATGTTTTTAAACTTTTTTAGGAGCGAAAATGGCTGAAAATATCGTTTGCAACCCTTTATTTCACGGATTATTTTTTATGACAACGATTTTGTTTATCATTTTTTCGGTGATCCTTGTTTTAAGAATTCTTAAACTAATGGACAAAAATAACGACTTACGCGAGGTTATCAACCAAAAAGATAAAGAATTAACTCAAAATAAAACAAGTCTGGTTTCTCTTTTACTGCCCTATGATAATGAAAAGACAAAAAGCATTGTTGTTTCTGTTAATAAGAATCACAAAATCACTTATGTTAATGAATATGCCTTAGAACTTTTTAAATTTTCAAAAGAAGAGTTAATCGGGCAAAATATTTTCGGAACTATTTATCCTAAAGAAGAATTAAACCAAGTTTTAGAAGAAAATATCATTGACCGGATTTTACAAAACCCCAATCTTTATATGGAACACGAGAGTGAAAATATAAAAAAAGACGGTGAACCAATTTGGATTTCATGGACTAACCGCGTTGTTTATGACGATAAAGGCCACGCACAAGAAATTAAATCTGTCGGGTTTGACATTTCTAAAAGAAAAAAATTAGAATCGGAACTTTGCTCTATTGCTTTTAATGATGCCCCAACCGGAGCTTTAAACAGACAAACATTTTTAGATGCCGGTGTTAAAGAATTAAAACGGGCTAATTTATATAACAGACACCTCTCCTTATTGGTAATGAAATTAAATTGTTTTGAAATGGCACAAGCTGAAAACGGTCAACAATTTTCAGACATTATTTTAAAAGAGGTTATTCAAATGAGTAAAAAAGCCATTCGTGAATCCGATATTATCGGTCGTATCAGTGATGTAGAATTTGCTATTTTGCTACCGGAAACCCCCTTTGAAAAAGCACAATTTTTTGCCGAACAGCTCAAACTTAAAATTCAAGAAGAAAACCTTAAAGGAAAACATACATTCTTTATAACGGCTAATTTCGGTGTCGCTTCTAAAGAAGGAAAAAATGAGAGCATTGACATGCTCTTGCAAAAATCTATTGATTCATTAGTGTTATTTGAAAAAACGGGAAATACTTCCCTTCAACACCCAAAAAAGAAAGGAGCTAAAAAATGAGAGAGATTGTTCTGTTTAACGATAACATCAGAATGGGGGTGTTGCCAGATATCGGCGGGGCAATTTCATTCTTTAAGTATCGCCAAAAAGATAAAATATTGGATATTATGCGTCCTTATGAACCCTCTGTTAAAGGGGATGACGCCAATAATGCATCCATGTTTGTTATGATGCCTTTTTGCTCCAGAATCAGAGGGGGAACCTTTGTTTATTGGGGAATTACACGCAAAATGTCTAAAAACCATCAAGGCATTCAAGATCCCATTCATGGTGATGGATGGAAATCCGTTTGGGAAGTTGTTTCACAAACAGATACTAAAATTGAGATGAAACTGATCCACGATAAAGATAAAGGAGGTTTTCCATTTTCTTATGAAGGGACAATCATTTATGAATTAGTTGGAAATCAACTTAAAGTTCAAATGTCTGTTAAAAATTTAAATGCCTTACCGATGCCTTGCGGATTAGGGATTCATCCGTTTTTTACAAAAACAAAAGAGGTGGAGTTAGACTTCCCCTCAAACGTTGTCTGGAGCAATGAAACAGACCCCATTTTTGACAAACCTTATACAACACCAGAAACTTGGCAATTTGATGGTGGTAGAGCATTAAAAACAGCTGTTTTTGATACGTGTTTTGGCGGTTTTAACGGAAAAGCTTCTTTATTATATCCGGATTTAGGTATTTCTGTTGCCATAGAGGCCGATGAATCTTTCGGACACATTATTCTTTATGCACCACGAGGTAAAAGTTTCTTTTGTTTAGAGCCGGTTACAAATGCCACAAACGCCTTTAATCTGGCAGCAAACGGCAGTATCGGTACTGGGATGAAAAGTATCGGTCCCAACCAAACTATGAAAGCTGAAGTTTCCTTAACAGTAAGAGGCTAATCATGCAAACACAAATGACAAAAATTGTTGCTACTTTAGGACCGGCAACCTCTTCTCTTGAAAAAATAAGAGAATTGGCAAACGCTGGGGTTAATGCTTTTCGTTTTAATTTCAGTCATGGTGATTATCAAACACATGCCTCAAATTTTAAACACATTCGCAAAGTTGCCCGCGAAAATAAAACACATTATAGTATTTTAGCTGATATGCAGGGTCCTAAATTACGAGTTGGCAACTTTAAAGACGGAACTGTTTTATTATGTGCCGGACAACCTTTCAGATTGGATATGTCCCCTGCTCTTGGTGATAATACTCGGGTAAGTCTGTTACACAAAGAAATTTATACCGTCTTAGAAAAGGGAATGATATTACTTTTAAATGACGGGCAAATAAAATTGCGTGTAGATGATTTTAGCTCATCACACATTAAAACAACTGTTCTTATTGGCGGAGAACTTTCCAATCATAAAGGTGTGAATGTGCCTGATGTCGCCTTACCTATCTCTGCCTTAACTAAAAAAGATAAAAAAGATTTAGAATTTGCACTTTCTTTAGGAGTAGATTGGATTTGTCTTTCTTTTGTGCAACAACCAAAAGATGTTTTAATGGCTAAAAAAATCATCAAAGATAAAGCCGGTATTATTGTTAAAATTGAAAAACCGACAGCACTAAATTATTTAGATGAAATTGTTTCTTTAACAGATGCCGTTATGGTTGCTCGTGGTGATTTAGGTGTTGAATGCCCACTTGAAACGGTCCCTGCTCTGCAACGCAATATTATACTTAAATGCCGTGAAAAAGGAAAACCGGTTATTGTTGCTACACAGATGTTAGAAAGTATGATAAAATCAGCTATACCGACAAGAGCTGAAGTTTCTGACGTTGCAACAGCAGTCTATGAAGGTGCTGATGGTGTTATGTTATCTGCTGAAACAGCTGTCGGCAACTATCCGGTTGAAGCTGTTCAAATGATGCATCGTATTATTATGACAACACAAAAAGATGAGGCTTATGCCGACTATTTGTCAGCCTCCTCTGTTTTGCCGGATAATCGTAATATTTCAACGGCAATTACAGCCTCTATGC
This sequence comes from uncultured Alphaproteobacteria bacterium, assembly GCA_937906925.1. Classification (GTDB taxonomy): domain Bacteria; phylum Pseudomonadota; class Alphaproteobacteria; order CAAHEQ01; family UBA3637; genus RGIG4140. Next base: position 2,440 of record CALCTR010000041.1, on the reverse strand, counting down.
GACAAATGGTTAATGTTTTGGAGCATCCGGACTGCATCATCACTTTTTCCGTTTCGGGAAGAACAGCTTTAAGAGCTTCCAGAGAACGGTTATGTATCCCAATTTTAAACTTAACCTGTGATGAAAAAGTAGCCAATAAAATGGCCCTTGTTTGGGGAGTTAATTCTATTGTAACCGGATCATTAAAAGAGTTGATGCGGGCACCTTCTTACGCTATTAAACTTGCAAAAGCAAATGGTTATGCATCTACAGGTGATGAAGTCATCATTTCTGCAGGTATTCCTTTTGGAACTGAAGGATCAACAAATATCATTCATATTGCAAAAGTGGATTAAGTTTAACTTCTTTGATATAAAAAAATCCCCGATAAAACGGGGATTTTTTTATAATCTTGATTATTCATGTCTTAAGGCTGCTGACACAAAGGCCTTAAAAATCGGATTAGGATTTGATGGACGCGAAGTAAATTCCGGATGGAATTGCACACCGATAAAGAACGGATGATCTTTTACTTCAACAATTTCAGGTAATAAACCGTCAGGTGATTTACCTGAAATGATAAATCCCTTTTCTTTCAATGCTTCTTCATAAGCAATATCCATTTCATAGCGATGACGATGTCTTTCTTCCACTCTATTTGTTTGATAGATTTGATGGGCTAAAGTATTTTCTGCTAAAATACATGGATAAGCCCCCAAACGCATTGTTCCGCCTAAATCACCATTGTCTGGACGAATACATTGAACACCATCTTTTTCCCATACCTTCATTTTAGAAATAACCGGTGTACATTTTGTTCCAAATTCACTGGATGAGGCGTCTTCAATACCTAACAGATGGCGTGTGGCTTCTATAACCGCCATTTGCATACCTAAACAAATACCAAAGAATGGAACTTTATTTTCACGTGCATACCGAACGGCTCTGATTTTACCCGCAATACCTCTGATACCAAAACCTCCCGGCACTAAAACACCATCATACGGCTTTAGCGTTTGCACCAATTCCTCTTCAGATAATTCTTCTAGTTGTTCGGCCTCTATCCAGCTGATTTTGACCTTTGCTTTGTTAGCAATACCGGCATGTATTAAAGCCTCATGCAAAGACTTATACGCTTCCAACAAACTGCAATATTTTCCAACGACGGCAATTTTAACCTCTTTTTCATAATTGGAGGCAATATTGACAATCTCCTGCCATTTATTCAAATTTGGTTCCGGAGCATTTTCAAGCAAATTAAAGTGTTTCAATACTTGAACATCTAATCCTTGAGCATGATATGTTAAAGGCACTTTATAGATATTATCCACATCTAAAGCAACAACAACATTATCCGGTTTTATATTACAAAAAAGAGCTAGTTTTCTGCGTTCTTCAGCACCCAACATAACTTTTGAGCGACACAACAAAATATCAGCCTGAATACCTGCCTCTAACAAAGTTTTAACGGCATGTTGTGTCGGTTTTGTTTTAAGCTCTCCGGCTGTATCAATATAAGGTAAAAGCGTCAGAAAAATAAATAAAACATTTTCTCTACCGACATCATTGGCAAATTGACGGATAGCCTCTAACATTAAGGTTCCTTCTATATCACCAACAGTACCACCTACTTCATATAAGACAAAATCTTCACCGTGCAAATCTGATTTAATAAAATCTTTAATCTCATTTGTTACATGAGGAATAGCCTGAACCGTTGCCCCTAAATAATCGCCTCTTCTTTCTTTTTGGATAACATTATAATAAATTCGGCCTCCGGAAATACTATCCGTTTTGTGGCAATTTAAATCGGCAAAACGTTCATAGTGTCCAAGATCCAAATCCGTCTCAGCCCCATCATGTGTTACAAAAACTTCACCATGCTGATAAGGAGACATAGTTCCCGGATCAACATTTAAATATGGATCCATTTTGCGCATTCTGACTGAATAACCGCGTGATTTTAATAAACAGCCGATAGAAGCAGATGCAATTCCCTTTCCCAGAGAAGAAACAACACCTCCCAAGATAAACACATATTTTGTCATTGTCCGATATCCTCTATTTTATTATAACATATGAATAATAAAGACTTATTTAAGTCTTTTAAAGTAAAACATAAGGGGGTAAAAAACTCTAGCGATAACAAATTTGTCGCCTTAAAGAAGATGGAATATAAATTTTTAACGCTCATTTTCATATCTTCTCTATCAAAGTTTTTCTGAGTTTATCAAAAAGTGATTCAATAAGCAACCAAAAAAGCATAATTTTGCATATTATTTTATAACTCTATAAAAAGATTGTATATAAATTATGTGTGCAACTTCTTTATACCAAAAGATAATAAATCACCCGGCGTCGTGTACAAAGCGTACATAAGCTAGGTGATTTACCGCCAGATATTGCTTAAAATTTCCATTCTAAGCGGAGCATACCCGAGTGATCAATATACTCTTTACGG
>CALCTR010000040.1 GCA_937906925.1 uncultured Alphaproteobacteria bacterium | reverse complement strand
TAACTAAATTCAAAATGACGGGTATTATTTCAACATGAGAGGCATTACCTCAGGAAGAGAGGCTTTTGAGTATGACGTTTTTTGATATTTTATCTGACAAAATTTGTCATAAAAGTACGCTCATTTTCCGGTGGCAAAATGTTATTTTGTCGGCCTAACTCTATCAATTTTAAATAATATGCCATATTGCGAGCCAAATTACGCATAGTTTGTAACCCTTCTAAATCCTGTTCAACATCCTCAGACGAACGGCCATGTACCATATTCCAGTAAGTGGAAGAAATAATCGGCATTTGATTTATGGTAAAATATTTATTTAACACATCCAAGGAAGCGGTTGTTCCGGCTCTTCTTGCCGAGGCAACAGCAGCAGCCGGCTTAAAAGCAAAATTCTTTCCACCGGCAAAAAAGGCTCTATCTAACACTGATAATATCCTACCCGAGGCATGAGCATAATAAACCGGCGTACCAAAAATAAAACCATCTGCCGTTTTAGACTTTTCTATCAACAAATTTACAATATCATCATCAAAGATACACCGACCATTTAATGTTGAACGACAAGCTCCACATCCCGTACAATCATGATGTTTTGTAGACCCGATTTGCAAAATCTCACTTTCAATCTGCTCTTCTTTTAATGTGTTGGCAATCTCTTCTAACGCTCTATTTGTACAGCCATTTTCATTACAGCTACCATTTAGCATCAAAACACGCATTGACTCTCCTTATCTTTTTTTTAATAATACGGCATAAAACCCATCTTGAATCCGAGACATAGTCGGCAACACCTGAACGGCTCCAAATTCATTTAAAAACGGTTTTAAAAACTCTTTTTGAAGCGGTATTCGTTCTATTTCTATATGGTCTTTTAAAAAGCTTTGGACAAGCCCCTCATTCTCTGCTACATCTAAAGAACAAGTGGCATAAACTAATTCTCCGCCTTTTTTTAATAATTTAAAAGAGTGTTCCAACAATGAGCGTTGCAATTCAACTATCCGATCTACATCAGCCTCTGTGCGTAAAAAATATAAATCCGGATGACGCTTAACGGTCCCTGTTGCAGAACACGGCGCATCCAGCAAAATAAAATCATATTTTTCAATAGGCTCAATCGTTAAAACATCCTGACATATGACATTAACTTTTTCTTGCATGTCAAGACGCTTTAAATTTTCACTCAACCTTTCCAACCGTTTAGGCGAAATATCATACGCATCAAGTGTTGCTCCTTTAGCAACAAGCTGAGCTGTTTTTCCCCCTGGTGCTGCACACAAATCTGCCCCAAACTTTTTATTAACATTTGTAAATAATTCTGCAGGTAAAGCAGCTGATGCTTCTTGTACCCACCATGCCCCCTCTTCAAATCCAATCATCTGGGGAACATTCTCTGTAAAACGACACCGAATTGTGCCATTTTCCAAAAGAGTACCGCCCAATTTTTCAGCCCAAAAAGCATTTTCTTTTTTTGCAGAAATATCTAAAAACGGTTCTGTATAAAAAGTTTCCACAAAGGCTCTTGTTTTTTCTTTTCCGTAATAAGAAAACCATCTCTTTAACAACCAATCCGGTATATTCAACAAAACATCAGGAAGCGGTGTTTCACCAGCCTTAGAAATACTATGCAAAACAGCATTCACAAAGCCGGATAAATACTTTTTCTTTGCTATCTTGGTTAATTCCACACTTGTATCAACTGCCGCATGTGGAGCTGTTTTTAAAAATTTTAACTGTACAACCGCTAATAACAAAATTAATTCAACATCTTTATTCTTGCCGGAGAGTTTCTTTTTTAAATATGATTTTAAAATTTCTTTTGCCTGCCCATAACGGCGTAACACCGTTGAAACAAGCAAACGTACAAATTTGGCATCTGCAGCATCCATATCAGATAAAGCCTTACACTTTGTAAAGGCAAGTTGTAAGGTTATTTTTTTTTCAAAAATATCCTTTAGTATCAAAAAAGCCAGATACCGTGTCTGAATTGACGATTTCATATTTTTTTCCTTAAACAAAGAGAGGCAACCTACCTCTCTTTATTTTTTGCTTAGCCGCGTCTTAAAAATGCCGGCAAATCAACACTTTCAAACGGATCATCATAATTTTGTGTAGAGGAGGCCGGTTTTGTCGGCATAACAGAACTAGCTTCAACAGCCTGTTCCATCTTCTCTTTTTTACGACCACCCATAAATCCCGGCATAAAGTCAAAAAGCCCGCCTCTAATCGGCTTAACATTAGCATCATTTTTCTTTGTTTCAAGATTGATATCCGGTTGTACTTCCGGTACCGAACGAATCTGAATAGCCGGTTTGATATGCGGTACTTCTTCTTGGAACAATAAAGGCTGTACACGCGGTTTTTCAATCATCTCAACAGCAATATCATCTTGATTAAGGTCATCTTCTGAAACATCCTCTCTCACAACACTGTCAAAAGGTGTTTCTTCATCAGAAGTATTCTTTTCAATTAAATTTAACTGCTCTGAAGATGAGTCATCATTGGCCGTTTGTTCCGGCACAGATGAAACAGGTACATCTACAACACTTTCCTTAGACTGTTGGGCTGAAAAACTCTGTGCAACCGGTGCTTCAACGGCCGGCTCATCAATGCCTGTTGCCACAATGGCAATTCTGATTTTACCATGCAACGCCTCATCAGCACAGGTACCAAAGATGATATTAACATCATCTTCACCCAATTCTTCACGAATTCGTTCAGCAGCCAAATCAACCTCAGCCAACGTCAAATCTAAACCGCCTGAAATATTAAGCAAGACGCTCTTGGCCCCACGAATGGACGAATCATCCAACAACGGATTTGAAATGGCCTTTTCAACCGCAACTTCAGCTCTGTTCTCACCCGTTGCTTCACCTGTACCCATCATGGCTCTGCCCATAGAAGAAAGCACCGTCTTAACATCAGCAAAATCTAAGTTAATCATACCCGGTTTAATAATCAAATCTGTAATGGAGCGAACACCTTGACACAACACACCGTCCGCTGTTTTAAATGCATCTGCAAATGTGGTATTATTTGAAACAATCCTAAACAAATTTTGATTAGGAATAACCAATAAAGTATCAACGTATTTTTTTAACTCTGCAATACCGGCATTGGCCGTCCGCATACGTTTAGACCCTTCAAATTGAAAAGGTTTTGATACAACACCCACAGTTAAAATACCCATCTCTTTTGCTAAACGGGCAATAACCGGAGCTGCCCCCGTTCCCGTTCCACCACCCATACCGGCAGTAATAAACAAAAGATGTAACCCTTTTAAACATTCGGTTAATTTCTCAGTCGTCTCTTCCGCAGCAGCACGACCAACTTCCGGATTAGCACCGGCACCTAAGCCCTGTGTTAAAGTAACACCTAACTGTATCCGTTCAGAAACTAATGACCTTGAAAGAGCTTGGGCATCTGTATTGGCAACAAAAAATGAAACACCGTTTAATTCACTCATTACCATGTTATTAACGGCATTGCCTCCGGCACCGCCGACACCGATAACACCGATATTTGGCGTTAATAAAACTTCAGGTGGCGGACTAACCAACCCTATTGACAAACTACTCAAGTTTTCATCTAAAAATTCTGAACTAACCATTGTACAACCTTTCCCAATAAACCCTTTCGCTGCTCAGGCTGAGCAGTGAATTTTTCGTTCAATAAACTTTTCTCCTTTATCATTACATATTTTAACAGTCCAATGCAAGTAGAAAATGTATATGGCTCAAATTGAGTGGGCAATCCACGTATATTATCAGGCTTTCCAGTCCTTACAACCGCATTAAAAGCGGCTGTTACCTTCTCTTTTATACCCAAAAGCATACTTCCGCCCCCATTTAGCACAATATGGCGGGTTGAAATAACGAATCGCGGATATTTTTGAAAAACCTTTCCAACATTTTCTAAAATTTCATCTAATCTTGGAACTATTATGGAAATTAAATCAGATTTTGGTACCTGAATATTTACATTTTCTTCCCCTAAAACGGGAACAATCAATCTATCCATCCCATCTCTTGAAGATTCAAAAACGCCACCATGCAAAGTTTTTAAACGTTCGGCAACAGAAAAAGAACACCCCAGTCCTCTGGCAATATCTTTTGAAAATATATTACCACCTTGCGGGACAATATCTAAGTGGACCAAGCCCCCTTCCATAAAAATGGCTACAGAAGTTGTACCGGCTCCAAAATCAACAACCGTTGCGCCAATCTCTTTTTCTTCATCCGTAATGGTTGCAAGTGCCGAGGCATAGGGGGTAGCGACTTTCATATCAATAGATACATGATGTCTGTCTAAAACAGCTACCAAATTTCTGGATTGGCTTTCGGGTAACACAATCACATGCATGTGAACCCCTAATTTATGACCATATAAACCTCTGGGATCTGAAACACCCGGCTCCTTGTCAACGGTATAGCTTAATGGAAAAGCGTGAATAACCTCATCCCCTTCAGATAAACAAGAAGAAACAACGCCATCAACCAGCCGCTTAACATCACCGGCAGTAATGGGGCGCCCATCACTAATCTCTATCTCTTTTTGGATATGATAAGATTTCAGTTGCGTTGAAGAAATATTAACAACAACACTTCTAACCTGTCTTTCTGTCTGTTTTTCCAAATCTTCAAACGCTGCCCGAATAGATTGTGTTGCTTGGTCCAAATCAACAATCGCACCGGCACTGATACCTCTGGCCGGAGCATATCCTGTTCCCAATACTTCCGGCCTGCCATCTGAAGTGAACCGAACCATCATACAACAAACTTTACTTGTTCCGACATCCAATAACGTTAAAACAGATTTTAATTTAGTTTTTTTTGCCATTTTTAACTCTTTCCTCAAACGGTTCACTGCTTTTTACAATCAAACGATCCGGTAATTTTAAATCTATAACTTTTAAATCCCTATTTAAAATATCCCCCTCTTCTTTAAAGACTTTTAAACGCTCCAAAGCCTCTTTTATTCCAGTCTCAGGCAAACGAATCTCTAATCCGTTTTCAGCATCATTCAAATAAAGATTCCACCTTCTTTTACCCACACGAACAGCTGATTTTGTTGTTTCGGCTAACTGCGGATAATCTTTCAAAACATCAATCAATTCAGGTGTATGCTTGGGGGCATCCTCTCCCACAACCAACAATAAATTTTTCAAAACAGTTTTATCATCCCATATCGGATTACCTGCTTCATCAATCGGCCAATATTTCTTTTTATTTTGCCAAATAGCTATCGGCGTCTTTTCAGTTACACTGATTAAAATTTGAGTTGGTAAGTGCCGCTCTATCCGAACGGTTTTAACCCAAGGCAATTCCAAAACAGCTGATTTTTCCTTTTCTAAATCAACTTCAAATATTTTCATTCCTCTTTTTAAATTTAGCTGACTGTTTACATCAGAAAGCTTTGTACGCATATGCCCTTCAACAACAACGCTTTCTAAGCTAAAATGAGCTTTTTGGACACATAAATTAGAAAAAACACTCCAGCCTTTTTGAATTTGTTTCCCCAACGGTGAAGAATAAATACCCGCACAAACAACCACAAGACACAAAAACAATAACAGTGTCAATTTTAATTTGAAAAATTTATTTATCTTTTTTTTCTGTCTTTTCTTTCTCATTTCTCAAAATCCGCCTTTTTGATGAGCATATCAACCAATTCGTTATATGTTATTTTCTTTTGTAAAGCCATTTCCGGAACCAAAGAAAGATCTGTCATACCCGGATTAGCGTTTAACTCCAGAAAAACAACTCTATCTGCATCGGCATCATATCTAAAATCACTTCTTGAAACACCTTTACACCCTAAACCCTTATGCATCATATAAGCATTTGATAAAAGTTTTTTTCTAACCTCAACAGGCAAATCCATCGGTTCAATGTGCTTTGTCATACCATCTGAATATTTATGCTCGTAATCATAAAAACCATCATTAGGAACAAGCTCTATAATACCCAATGCTTCCGTATCCGTACAAGCAACTGAAAATTCCCGACCATTGATGTATTCTTCTATCAAAAAACTTTGTATATTCTCTTTGTTTTCTTTCAATGCCGCCGGTATTTTTGATCCGGCTTTTACAATATGGACACCGATAGAAGAGCCTTCAGTATTTGGTTTTATAACACAATTAAAAATAACATCCTGAGCTCTTGTAAAAAATAAAGGATCAACCAAACAGCCTACAGGAGTGTCAATATCCAAATTTGTAGCAATTTGTTTTGTTTTATTTTTATTCATTGCCAACGCTGAAGCCAAAACGCCTGAATGTGTATATGGCAACCGCATCATATTTAAAAAGGCCTGAATACAGCCGTTTTCTCCATATCCGCCATGCAGAGCATTAAAAGCACAATCTGGTTTTTCCTCTTTTATAATCTGTAATAATTTTTCAATTCCCAGAGATGTATCAAAAGGAACAACCTCATATCCTAATTCAAGCAATGCTTTTTGAACACACTTACCGCTTTTTAAAGATATTTCTCTTTCTGAAGAAATACCGCCTTGTAAAAGCAAAACTTTTCTGATAGCTCTCTCTGTAGAGATATTTTCTGTTTTATTTAAATTTTCTTTTGTCCAGTTCGTTGTTTCAAACACTATAACCTCTCTTTACTTTTCAACACCTAATTTTCTAACTTCCCACTCCAGGGAAACACCTTCCTTTTGAAAAACTTCTTGCCGAATAAGCTCTCCTAATTCTTCAATATCCTTTGCAGTTGCTTTTCCCGTGTTAATTAAAAAATTGGCATGTTTATTACTGACACAGGCCCCCCCTACTTTTGCATTTCGCATGCCTGCTTTTTCAATCAGCTGCCACGCCGGTATACCATCCGGATTTTTAAAAGTAGATCCGGCCGTTCTAACCCCAATAGGTTGCCCGGCTTCTCTTTTTTGTTTATTAACCATCATTTTTTGATGAATAACCAAATTATCCTTTTCTTTCTTACCTTTAAAAACAGCTTCCAAAAAAATCCATTCTGCCGGCAAATGGCACCGTCTATAAGAAAAGGCCTCTTTTAACTCCTCTTTTTCCAAGACTTGGATATCCCCCTCCTTCGTTAAAACAGTCAAAGATTCCAAAACCTCATGTATTGAAGACCCGTAGGCACCGGCATTCATCCGAATACCACCTCCGACAGTTCCAGGTATGCCACATAAAAACTCAAAACCACTGAGACAATTTTTTTCAGCCGTCCTTGAAACTTCCATTACCAATGCACCGCCTTTGCAAATAAGAAATTCGTCCTTAACTTCAACTGTTGAAAAAGCCTTTCCCAAACGAAGTGTAATCCCAGGGATGCCTCCATCTCTGATTAAAACATTACTACCCGCTCCCAAAACAGTTAACGGCATTCCTTTTGTTTGCTTTACAAAAGTTTGTAAATCTTCCATATCTGCCGGTTCAAAATAAACCTGTGCAACACCACCAACACCAAACCAGTTTTTCTTGGCCAACGGCTCATTTAATAAAAGCTTTCCTCTGACGGCCGGCAATGGCTTTTTCAAATCGGGAAAATCCTTTTTTAACTTACCAAAAAGATTTTTAAACAAGGATAAATGACACATTATTTTTTCAATCCTTTCTCTTTTTTCAAAAGAGCTGTTATTTCTGCCGAAATAGATCCCGCTCCCAAACAAACAATCACATCTAACGACGTCATTTCTGTAGCGATATCCTTTAATTTTTCAAGAGAGGGAAGATATTTTGCTTTTTTTGCTTTAGCCTCTAAAGCTTGCACAAAGGAGGGGGCCGTTATTCCCGGTATTAAATTTTCTCCGGCAGCATAAACATCTAAAACATAAACTTCATCGGCATTTTCAAAACAAGTTAAAAAATCATCCCACAAATCCCTAAAACGAGTATATCTGTGAGGCTGAAAAACCGCAATAACTTTGCCCCTTGCTGAATCACGTACCGCTTTTAATGTGGCCTGAACTTCAATCGGATGATGTGCATAATCGTCATATACAGTTACCTTAGAAAGCTTGCCTCTAAGCGTTAACCGGCGTTGAATTCCTTCAAAACGTGCTAATGCTTTTTTAATAATACTTTCTTTGATACCTAAACGCAATGAAACAGCAATGGCGGCCAATGCATTTAAAACATTATGCCGGCCAAGCATCGCTAATTTAACATCTTTTATTTTCTTAAATTTCAATCCTTGACGCACAAATACATCAAACACTATCCCATTTTCAAGTGTCCGAACATTATCAGCGTGAACATCCGCCGCTTTGTTTAAGCCATAAGAAACAATCCGCCTTGTATCTATTTCACTGATGACTTCTCTAACAACCTCATGGTCGGTACAAACAACCGAAAAACCATAAAAAGCAGTATTTCTAATAAAAAGCGTATAGGCTTTTTTCATATTTTCAAATGTCTTATAATGATCCATATGTTCGGGATCAATATTTGTTACAACACTGATTGTTGTCGGTAATTTTAAAAATGATCCATCAGATTCATCTGCTTCCACCACAACATAATCCCCCTTTCCCAAACGGGCATTTGAGGACTGAGAATTTAAAATACCACCAATAACAAAACTCGGATTTAGCTTTGCCTGCATTAATATACTGGCAAGCAAAGAAGATGTTGTTGTTTTTCCATGTGTTCCAGAAATACAAATGCTTCTTTTATAATTCAAAATTTCAGCCAACATCTCCGAACGATGTCCGACAGGGATCCCCTGTTTTCTTGCTTCTTCAAGCTCCGGATTATCCATTTTTATAGCACTTGATATAACAACGGCATCTACTCCTTTTAAATTCTCTTTTTTATGACCGATAAAAACGGGGATACCGCTTTTACGTACCCGTTCGGTATTTGCACTTTCTTTTGCATCAGATCCTTGAACAAAAAGCCCTAAATCAGCCAACATCTCGGCAATGGCGCTCATACCAATACCACCAATACCAATAAAATGAATTTTCTTTAAAGGACAAGACAATTTCATCTCTTAATATACCCCTATTTATTTATTATTTTAGAAACTTCTTCCACAACCATTTCTGCTGCCTTTGGCATTGCTCTGTTATACGCCTGTTCTGCTGCAATTTCTAATTCTTTAGGATTATTCATCAATTCTGTTAAATGTTCAGCAACTCTCAACGAATTAAACCCTTTTTCCGGAATAAGCCACCCTGCACCACTATCACAAAATTGCATAGCATTCTCCGTTTGGTGATCATCAGCCGCCGTCGGTAATGGAACAATCATAGCCGGACGACCAATAACTTCCAATTCAGTGATGGTTGAAGCACCGCCTCTGGAAACAACCAAATTCGCTTCAGCCAACAAATCAGGCATATTATCAAAAAAAGACTCAACTTTAACATCCACAAACGGTTGTCCTTTATAAATAGCTCTAACATACTCTAAATCCTCCGGACGAGCTTGTTGCGTTAAAACAAGCTTTTCTTTTAATTCATTTGGTAATTGAATCAAAACCTCCGGAAAGATACGGCTAAAAAATGAAGCCCCTTGGCTACCGCCAAAGACCAATAAATGAAACGTATCTTTATGCGTCGGGTAAGGCGTATGCTCCTTTTTTAAAATCTTATCTCTAGCAGGCATCCCCACCCGTAACTGCGGTAACTTTGCCGGAACCCGTTTGGTCGGACTAAAAGAAGTTACAATTACGCGTGCTAAAGTTGCCAAAATCCGATTGGCTCTACCTAACACAGCATTTTGCTCGTGTAAAATAATCGGGATATTCCACATATGTGCAGCAAAAACAGTAGGAAATGAAGCATATCCACCAACACCGATAACTGCCACCGGTTTTAATTTTTGCAATAAAACAAGGGCCTGTATAGAACCAAAAAACAATTTAACACAAGCAACCATCTTGTGAAAAAAAGTTCTTCTTGCAACTGCTTCTGACATCAATTTATAAGTTTGAACCCCGGGTAATGAGGTAAAAGCTTTTCCGCGTTTATCCGTTACAAAAGCTACCTGATACCCCTTTTGAATGAGTGCTGAACAAATCGCCTCAGCCGGAAAAATATGCCCGCCACTGCCGCCAGTTGTTACAACAACCATTGGCTTATTTTGATTTTTTTTCTCATGAGTAACTGTTTTGTCTTTATTTCTTTGTTTTTTATGTCCCATATCCTATTCCTTATCTAAATATTATTCTAACCCACGAGAAAGCGTATGGCATCTGGTTAATCCCAATATAATACCAAACGCAAACCCAATAGACACCAAAGACGAACCACCGTATGATATAAATGGTAAAGTCATCCCTTTTGTCGGCAACATATTTAATGTTGATCCCATATTTACAATAGCCTGAATTGCGATTTGTGTCAACAGACCTGCAACAGCAATTTGACAAAAATGATTATTTGTCTGTCTTAAAAGCCGAAAACCTTTTAAAACAATAAACGCAAACACACAAACAAGTAAGGCGGTTAAAATAAATCCAAATTCTTCAGCAGATACGGCTAAAATAAAATCGGTATGAGCATCCGGCAATTCATATTTAACAATTCCTTCTCCCGGACCTTTACCAAACCAACCGGCATTTTGAAGTGTTTCCATTGACTTTTCCACTTGATAGGCTTCCTGTCCATCCACCGGATTTAAAAAGCGATTGACCCGCGTATGCACATGATCAAAAACAAAATAAGAAAAAACACCCAATCCAATGGCACCGCATCCGAGAAAAGCTACCAAAAAAATCGGTATACCGGATAAAAACATCTGAACACCAAACATTCCCGTAACCGTTACCAACATACCAATATCCGGCTGACATAACAGTAACAAGGCAATAAGGGCGTACAGCATAATTGAAAGCAAATATCCGGGAAACTGCTTAATCAAGCGACCGGAAGCCAATAACCATGCACTCACCACAGCAAAAGCCGGCTTTACAAATTCAGAGGGCTGTAAACCGATACCAAAAAAATTCATCCATCGCTTAGCGCCTTGAATTTCCGTTCCAAATAAAACAACGTATACCATACAAAAAAGAGCCCCAACCAAAACTAAAAAAGAAAGACGCCTTATTTGTTGAAAAGATAAAAAAGCCGTAAAAAAAAGAACCATAATTGCCGGCAATAAAAACACCAATTGTCTGTTGATAAAATAAAATGTTTCTCTATTCGTCCGATAAGCAACGCCGGGACTTGCCGCAAAAATCAAAAAAATACCATATAAAATCAAAATGGCCGCCGCATAAAGTAATTGGCGATTAATATCCCGAAAACGCTCTGTAATAAAACTTCTGGCTTGTTCAACAAAACGAGACATTTTTTCTCCTATCTTATCTTTAAAGTAGACAACGCAATAATCGCAAGTAAAACGGCAACAATCCAAAATCTAACAACAACCGTTGTTTCGGACCAGCCTTTTTTTTCAAAATGATGATGCAATGGAGCCATTAAAAACACTCGTTTTTTACGTAACTTATAAGACCCCACCTGAATGATATCGGAAAGAGCTTCAGCAACAAAAATACCACCGGCTACAGCCAATAAAAGTTCTTGCTTTGTCGCCACACTTAAAGCGCCTAAAACCCCGCCTAAAGCCAATGATCCCGTATCTCCCATAAACACCTGAGCCGGATGAGCATTAAACCACAAAAAACCAAGTACAGCTCCAATGACCGCACCACAAAAAACAGCCATTTCACCAGCACCTGCAACATAATGGATGTGCAAATAAGCACTATAATCCACACGACCAACTAAATAAGAAATAACCATAAAAACAAAACAACACATAATAACAGGTAATGAAACCAATCCATCTAACCCATCTGTTAAATTAACGGCATTAGAACTTCCCACCATAACAACCAAAACAAAAGGTATATAAAAATACATTAAATCAATAGATGCATCTTTAAAAAATGGAATAGTTAGAGTCGTACCCATCGGACCTTTTTCAAGACAAATCATCCACAAACAAGCAACAAGACTGATAAAAAACTGTAACAATAATTTTTGTTTTGCAGAAATACCACTGGAATTGTTTTTTGTTAATTTTTTATAATCATCAAAAAAACCGGCCAAACCAAAGCCCAATAAAACAAAAAGCAATACCCAAACATAAGGGTTACCTAATTGGGCCCACAATAAAGTTGCCGTCAGAATAGAAATAATAATTAAAAGTCCCCCCATACAAGGAGTTCCGCGTTTTAAAAAATGTGTTTCAGGACCATCATCTCTGATGGGTTGACCATCTCCTTGCTTTTTCTTTAACCATCTGATAAATGAAGGACCACAAAGCAACATCATTAAAAATGAAGTCGCCAAAGCACCACCGGTTCTAAACGTTATATACTTAAAAATGTTCAACAATCCAATTTCATTTGCCCATAATGATAAAAAATAAAGCATAACTTACTCCCTATATTTCTTTTTCTAACTCACTTACAACTTTGTTTAATCCAACACTATTAGATCCTTTAACCAAAACAACATCCCCTTCAGTTAAATACATTTTAAGAGCATTTGTCAATTCCCGTATCGTCTCAAAATAACCACCCAACACTTCAGAGGGCAAAATACAACTTAAATTTTTCATCAATGGACCAATCAAAAAAACTTTTTCAATCTGATTTTCAAAAATTGAAGATAAAAGATTAGCATGCATTTTAGGAGCATTTTCACCAAGTTCCATCATTTGTCCTAAAACAGCAACTCTACGACCTTTTTTTTGACTACCGAGAACTTGTAACGAAGCTATCATTGAAGATGGATTTGCATTATAACAATCATCAATCAATGTTATAAATCCACCTTTTGATAACTTAACTTTTTTTATCAAACCGCGTCCCTTTATCGGTGTTGTTTTCTCAATGGCCAAAAGAACATCTTTCATATCTATATCAAGAGCACTCACAGCTCCCAAAACAGCCAATGAATTCATGGCAAAATGCTTACCTAAAAAACAAATCCGATAAGCATAATCTTCATTTTGATACGTCATTCGGACCAAACAATCATTTTGAATAACCGTTTCTTTCAGAATGATATCAGCATCCGACGCCTCCCCAAAAGTCAGTATTTTTAATTTTTTTTCTTCTGCCTTTTTTTTAAGAACCTCAAAAAAAGAGGTGTTGCGATTCAAAATAGCTATCGCCCCCTCTTTTTGCCCATCAAAAATTTCAGCTTTTGCCAAAGCTATACCATCTGGTGTATCAAAAAACTCTTGATGGGCCGTACCAACCATTGTGATAACGGATACATCCGGCTGAACCATTTTTGTTAATTTAGAAATCTCTCCTTTATGATTCATTCCTAATTCAACAACAGCATATTTTGCTTCAGGTGGAATACTCGCCAATGTAATTGGAACACCAATTTCATTATTAAAATTACCTTTTGTAGCACTAACAAGTCCTTTGGATGAAAGACAGGCTTTCAACATTTCTTTAGTTGTCGTCTTACCGGAACTTCCCGTAATTGCGATAAACCGTGCTTTACTTCTTTTTCTTGCATAAAGAGCCATTTTCTCTAACGCTCTCATTGTGTTTGGAACTTCAATCTGCCTATTTGAAAAAACACCATCAACCAAATGCTCTACCAAGCAAAGTGAAGCTCCTTTTTCTATAGCCGTTTTAACATACTGATGTCCATCTTGTTTTTCACCTTTAAAAGCGATAAATAAGTCGCCAGGAACCAATGTTCTGGTATCAATGGAAATACCCGTTATCTGTGAAGCGGAAGAAACTTCTACATTTAAAGCCTCACTTAATGAAATACGATCCCAAATAAGTGGCTGAGAATTTATCTGAACAGCCCTTAAAATTTCAGCCGTATCATCAAAAGGATACGTAACACCTTCTATAATTTGACCTGTTTCATGCCCCTTTCCACAAACAACAAGCGTATCTTTTTCTGACAAATTTTGAACCGCCTGACAAATAGCCTCTCTTCTATCAGAAACCATTATCCCTTTCGGACACGCAGATTTAATAGCATTTTGAATGTCAATCGGATTTTCAAAACGCGGATTATCATCTGTAATATAAACCACATCTGCATATTTATCTGCTATTTTTCCCATGATAGAGCGTTTTCCACTATCTCTATTACCACCACAACCAATCAATACAGACAACCGACCCCTTGTATGTGGCCTCAGACTTTTTAAAACATTTTCAAGGGCATCCGGCGTATGAGCATAATCAACAAATATTTTTCCACCTTTATGAGTAGAAATTAATTCCAATCTTCCTTTTGGAGCTTTTAAATCTGCCAATTTTAACAAAATATTATCCACATCTATTCCCATTCTGGAAACCAATCCGACGGCACATAGCATATTATAAACCTGAAAAGAGCCAAATACGCCTATTTTAATTTCTTTAGTCCCCTTTTTTGTTTTAATAGTTAATTTTTGCCCCTCTTCGCAAGACTCTATTTTCTCTATCTTTAAATCAGAACCATTATAACCATAACTAAAAACAGAAATATTTCTTTCCTCACAAACGGTTTTTAAATCAAAAAAACGATCATCATCAGCATTTAAAACAGCTACTCCGTTTTGATCTAATAAAGAGGAAAATAAATATACCTTTGCTTCAAAATAATTTTGCATAGATTTGTGATAATCTAAATGGTCGCGTGTCAAATTTGTAAAGCCGGCACACGAAAAAGAAAACCCATCCAGCCGTTTTTGAGATAAACCATGACTGGATGCTTCCATAATAACGGCTTTTACTTCTTTTTTTTGTAATTCATTTAATTTTTTACAAAGCGTTACACTATCCGGCGTTGTCATTTGACCCTTTTCCAAAACATCATCAACATAAACACCTAATGTGCCGATGCTGGCAACTTTTATTTGACATTGTTTCAATAGTTGATAAACAAAAAAAGCAATGGAAGTTTTTCCGTTTGTACCGGTAACAGCTATTTTTTTAACCTCGCTAGAAGGATAAATTAAGTTTGACAGCCGAGCTAATACCAAACGAGCATCATCAACTTTAACAAAAGGAACCGGTGTTTGCATTAGTCTATCTGCTATAACAAGTTTTGCTCCATTTTTAATGGCATCAGAAATAAAATCGGCCCCATCAAATTTTTCACCTTTTAACGGCACAAAAATAAAACCTTCTTTTACATCCTTTGATGAAGATGCTATCCCTTTTACCTCAAAATCAACCAAATTATCTGATTTTATGTTTGCTTTTTTAAAAAGTGTCAATAATCGCATAGCTCTCACCTTTTCTTTGCCTTTAAAGATGTATCAATAGCCCGAACCATATATGATGGTTGTTTCCATTCACCTTGGGCCGGAACACCCAAATATGGGGCAATTTCAGAAACAATCTGTAACCCTGTCGGTTTAGCATTCCATCCGGCTGTATTAAAATTAAATGTTTCTTTAATTCGTTGTGGATTTTCAAGCACCACAAGAACAGCGTACTTAGGAGCGTTCATCGGAAAAGCACACACAAACGTCGTTCGCAATGAACCTTGAACATACTTACCGTTTTTTAATAAATTGGCTGACCCTGTTTTACCACCAACCGCATATGCTTTAATAGGATCTGTATCCTTTAAATTCCAATTAATAACACCCCACATCATATGCCGCATTTGCTCAGAAACTTTAGATGAAAGAACCTGATATTCTGCTTTTCCTTTATTTCCCCCTTTAATGAATGTCGGAACACGATAATAGCCGCCATTAACCAATGCACTGACCGCTGAAATTAAATGCAATGGAGAAATAGAAACACCATATCCAAATGAAACGTTAGCTGATGTTATCTCAGCCCATTTTTCAGCCCGCGGATATTGTGTTCTGGTTCGCTCCGGCAAGCGTATCGGTAATGGCTTATAAAATCCAAAACGTCCTAAAAAAGACCTTTGTTTCTCATATCCGGCTTTGAGAGCAATTTTGATAGATCCGATATTTGATGAATGAATCAAAATTTCAGGCACCATTAACGGCCGATTTTGCCCTCTATAGTCTTCAAATGTTTTTCTACCGATTTTCATAGGTTTTGTAGCATCAAAAACATCGTAAGGCTTAATAGAACCTGCCTCTAACGCCATAGCGGTATTAAACAATTTGAAAACAGAACCAAATTCATAAGCACCTAAAGTAGCCTTATTAAATCTTGCATCCTCATCATCCGTAACAGCCAAATTCGGATTATAATCCGGCAATGAAACACTGGCTAAAACTTCACCCGTATTGACATCCATAACAATAC
Organism: uncultured Alphaproteobacteria bacterium; assembly: GCA_937906925.1. Classification (GTDB taxonomy): domain Bacteria; phylum Pseudomonadota; class Alphaproteobacteria; order CAAHEQ01; family UBA3637; genus RGIG4140. Next base: position 21,829 of record CALCTR010000040.1, on the reverse strand, counting down.
TTGTACCACCACTTGCCTTAAACTTCTTAATGTTTTGGGACAAAATCCTGTGTACGGTATCTTGAACAGAAACATCCAATGACAAAACTAAATTCTTTTCTGTTATGATAGGTTCGTAAGCTTTTTCTATACCAGCAGTTCCCTTATTGTCAATATCCACACTTCCGATTAAATGAGAAAATAACGACCCTTGTGGATAAACTCTTTTTTCCCCGTCCGTTTCCGTTAAAAAATAATATCCAAGCCAATTAACATCCTTTTGCTCTATCGGAGTAATATTTCTTTTGATATACCGAAAAGAACCACCCATTTCTATCTTTTTTAAAACATCTTCTTTGGTAATACCCGGTAATACCTCAGCTAATTTTGATGCAATCGTTACTTTATCTTTTTCTTTTACAAGTTTGGGATTGATAGATAAGTCTTTGGTTGGAACACTTGTTGCTAAAATCATACCATTTCTGTCTACAACATTGTGTCTATTAATATTTAAATCCGTTTTTAAAACTGAAGGGGTAAAAGTCCTTGATTGATAAGAAAGAACGGTTAAATAAAAGAGCTTACCGATAATAGCTGCAAAACAGATAAAAAAAACAAACATAATAACAGCTATGCGAGTACTAGCTTTTTTAAGAACCCCCTTCGTCGCATCATCCAAGCACTTATATCTATCCATAGGCGTCAATGCCGGCACTTCAAGACCTGCATAATAAAACGTTTCTTTTTTTCGTTTAAACACCTACATTTCCCCCTTCTTTTTTAAAAGCAAATCTTCATCCTCTTTATTTTCTTTTACCGGCAAATCATCCAAACCAACTAATTGATCTGATTTAATAATCTCCCAATCTGTTTGCGTTGTAACTAACGCCTTTAAACGTTTAGGATCATTTAAATGAGCCCATTCAGCCTCCAACATATGCAATTCCCTTTTTGTTTTTAAAATATCAATATGAATTTCTTTAAGCTCAGTTTCCATTTCTTTAACATGATATTTTAGTGTAAACAAAATAACACCGGATAAAACAGCTATCAGCAAAAAAACAGCATTAATCAAAAACTTTTTCATGATTCGCTCCCCACACCCAATCTGATAGCTGCTCTTAATTTCGCAGAATGAGAACGTGAATTAAACAGCAATTCTTCTTTTGTCGGCAAAACAGCTTTTTTTGTTATCACATGAAATAAAAAATCATCCTTTGTGGCAAAAAAAACTGCCTCATGTCTATTTTGATTAGGTCTTAAAGATGAGTTTTGTATCATAAAATTTTTAACAATTCTATCTTCTAAAGAGTGAAAAGTTACAACAACCAAACGCCCCTCGGGCTTTAAAATTTTTTTTGATGCTTCCAACGCTCTTTCTAATTCCCCCAGCTCATCATTCACATAAATCCTTAAAGCCTGAAACGAACGCATAGCACTATCCGAACCATCTTTGGGTTTAGGCATTACCCGATGGATAATTTCCGCCAACTCAGTTGTCGTTGAAATTTCTTTTTTTTCTCTCGCCTTGACAATACTGCCCGCAATACGACGAGATGCTTTTTCTTCACCGTATTTAAATAAAATATCCGCCAACTCTTTTTCAGAAAAAGTATTTACCACATCCTTAGCCGATACTCCTGATTGCCCCATACGCATATCCAAAGGCCCTTCAAATCTAAAGGAGAAACCTCGTTCTCTTTCATCTATTTGCATAGATGAAACCCCCAAATCTAAAACCAATCCGTCTAAAGGTTCTGTTATGTACGAAGCCATATTACCAAAGCAATCATGAATAAAAGAAAAACGATTTTTATAACAAGATTTAAAATCATTGACCGTTTCTAAGGTACCAGGATCCCTATCAAAAGAAATAACTTTATTTTGATTATTTGCATCTAAAATAGCTCTTGTATATCCACCCGCACCAAAAGTACCATCCAAATACACACCGGCTTTTGAACAATCCAAATAAGTCAAAACCTCTTGTAAAAGTACCGGAATATGTTTTTGAAACTCCATACAAAGAACCCTTTTATTAAAAAAAGCCGAGCAACGCTTTCGCTCACCCAGCTTTTTAAAATTAACAAATTGAATTAACCGACAATCTCGTTAACACTAAACCACTGAGCAATTTCTCTTTGAGCAGAAGCTTCGCTATCCGAACCATGCACAGAATTACGCCCTTTGCTTTCTGCAAATTCCGCTCTAATTGTTCCCGCATCAGCCTCTGCCGGATCTGTTTTCCCCATAATGGTACGATATTTAACAATAGCGTCATCACCTTCCAAAACCTGAACAACAATCGGAGCAGAACTCATAAATGTTACAAGCTCTTCAAAAAACGGACGACCATTATGCTCTGCATAAAAAAGCTCTGCCTGAGCTCTGGTCATCAAAACACGTTTTTGTGCAACAATGCGAAGTCCAGCAGATTCAATTTTTGCGTTAATAGCACCGGTTAAATTTCTAGCCGTTGCATCTGGTTTAATCATTGAAAAAGTTCTTTCAATAGCCATAAAAAACTCCTTTTTACTCAATAAAATTATTAAAAATCAATAACCTGAATATATCACTGTTTAAAAGATTTAATTATCGGGTTTCACATTAGCACAATTAGATATCTCCGTCAAGATATCTTTATCTAATTTTTAACTTTTTTTAACATTAAATAATTAACGAACGCAAAACGGGAAAAGTTTTTAAACCGGCATGATTTAACAAAAAATATCCGGTTAAATTTAGCCCCTGTAACAACGACGACTCATCAGCGGGGATCTCTGTTTTTACAACAAAAGAGGGAAGAGGCAACAATCTGTCTTTATAAGGCAACCCTAATTCTTTTGAAACCGCCCTTCCTGTTTTAGGAGAAACATAAGCCAAATTATCAGCATTTCCACCTCCGGCACACTTTGTTAAATCTAATCCAAACCCCAAAACTTCCAACAATTCTTTTTCCCATAAAATATATTTTTTTTGAAAATCAGGCAATGAAAGATTTTCCAAAAAATCCACCGTATGCAGATAAAATTCATCAAAAACTTCCCGCTCCGGCAACAAAGCATCCAAAAGACCACAAACACAAGAAAGAACATTTAATCTTTTAGCATCCTCTAAAAAGGCAAGATTTCCTGATTTTTCATCTTCTAAATAATAAGAACCCAGTTGTTCTGATAATCTTGCCCGCCATCTTCCTGATAAAAAAGAAGCCGTCATCGGCGGTATTTTTTTCTTAACAACACCCAAATACCGACCGTTTTCTTTTGTAAAAAGGCTGACAACAAAATTTTTATCACCTAACGGCTTTACGGAAAGAACCAATGCATTTTCAAAAGAAAACTCAGGCATTAAAATCCAACCCCCAATCTAGATACTGTGACGGGTCTTGTCGCCAATTTTCTTTAACTTTAACAAACAAGAACAAATGAACCTCTTTTTCAAAAAGCATCGTTAGCTCTCGTCTGGCTGAAGCCCCTATTTTTTTAATCATTTGACCATTCTTACCAAGAATAATCGGTTTCAACCCTTCCCGCTCCACATAAATTGTTTGTTCAATTCTGATAGAATCCTCTTTTTCTTTAAAAGAAGTCGTTTCAACCGAAAGCGTATAAGGTAATTCTTTTTGCAACATTAAAAAAAGTTTTTCCCGCGTAACTTCAGATGCAAATAACCGGTTAGATAAATCCGTTAATTGATCATCCGGAAACATCCACACACCCTTAGGGGCTTTAGAAATTAAGAATGATTTCAACTCATCCACTTGCTCTCCCGTCTTAGCAGAAATCATAAACGTATCCGTAAAAATTTTAAACGTATTCAATTTTTCAATCAACGGCAACAGCTTTGATTTAGGAAGTAAATCTATCTTGTTTAACACCAAAACCGCTTTTTTCTTCTCTGCCTGCAAACGCGTAATAACCGATAAGGTATTTTTATCTAATCCTTTTTGGACATCAATCAACAAAAGACGCTGATCAGCATCATCAGATTCCGTCCAAGCAGAGGCCACCATTGCCCGTTCAAAACGCTGTGAGGCCGAAAATATCCCCGGCGTATCAACCAAAACAAGTTGCGTTTCATTTTCAACCAGAATTCCCCGGATACGCGATCTTGTCGTTTGCACCTTAGGTGATACAATACTCACCTTCGCACCGATCAATTTATTTACCAATGTTGATTTTCCGGCATTAGGAGCACCCAAGATGGCAACAAATCCGAATTTTGTTTCTTTTTTAGTCATTATTTTCTTTCACTTTTGTTATTTTTAGACGGACAAATTTTTAATAATTCTTTAGCAGCCAAAGTCATTGCTTCTTTTTTAGAAGAACCTTTGGCTTTAGCGATACCGACATCTAGAATCCTAACTGCAACTTCAAAACAAGGATCATGATCCGGACCAGTTTTAGAAAGAACCGTATATTCCGGTACGACACCCTTATTTTTCTGAGCCCATTCTTGTAGCAATGTTTTTGAATCTTTCATAGAAGTCATTTTTTCATTCAAAAACTCTTCCCATAAAAACAAAACAATCTTTTGTACGCGTTCCAAACCTTTTTCTAAATATAAAGAACCCAAAACCGCTTCGCAAACATCAGCCAAAACGGATTCATTTTTTCTTAAATGCTCTTCGTTTGTAATAAGACAGGTATCCAGCCCTAATTTTTTAGCAACTCGTGCCAATGTATTTTCTTTAACCAAAGCGGTAAACCGAACAGCCCAATCGCCTTCTTTTTCATTGGGAAATTTTTTAAATAACAAGTCTGCAATAACCAAACCTAAAACTCTATCGCCTAAAAACTCCAACCGCTCATAGGCTGCTGCTTTGCCACCAATCGCCAATGTTACCGATTTTTTATAGTTTTTCAGAGACTTTATCTCTATTAAGATTTCTTCAACCGATTTTATCATTTATCCCCTTATTTAATTTTATTGAGAAGCCTTTCCGTTCTGACAAACTTGTTCCATCCCCAAAACTGAAAAAACCACCCATTTCCATTATTGGAATAGAATATAAATTCTGCTCGTCCTTCTAAATGTGTCAAAGGTACAAGACCAAAAAATCTGCTATCATAGGAATTATCTCTGTTATCTCCCATAGCAAAGAAATATCCTTCCGGTATTTCAAATAACGGCGTATCATCTGAAGTCATAACATCATCAATTTCATAAATCATATGCGTACGACCACCGGGTAAAATTTCTTCATAAAGTGTATACAAGACTTTTTCACCGTTAATTTCAACTTCTTCTTTTTTTACATAATTACGCGGGACCATTTGACCATTAATATACAGACGACCTTTTTTCATTTGAACTGTATCCCCCGGCAATCCTACAATTCTTTTAATATAATCCACACTGGAGGATAATGACGGCATAATTTCGGGTGTTACACGAAAGACAACAACATCCCCCAATTTTGGTTCTTTATACATGACCCGCCCTTTCGGTATAAGTGGCAATGAAAAAGGAAATGAATGACGAGAATACCCATAAGCATATTTTGAAATAAATAAATGATCTCCCACCAACAAAGTCGGAAACATAGATCCAGATGGAATATTATAAGGTTCAAAAGCAAAACTTCTGATAAGAAGTGCTAAAAAAATTGCCACTATCCCCCCACTTAGTTGCATCATTATATTTGATGATCTCATTTCTTTTTTCATTGAATTTTAATCTCCGATATGCTAGTATAAATAAAAATTAAAGAGAGTTTAACACAGAAAGAAGAATTTGTCTATGCTAAAATTTCAAATAAAAACAACGGAGAAAAATGCCAGAAGAGGAACCCTCTCAACAGCGCATGGAGATGTACAAACACCGGCTTTTATGCCGGTTGGAACTGCCGGTACTGTTAAAGCAATGTTACCGCAATCTGTTAAAAGTACGGGAGCTGAGATTATTTTAGGAAACACATATCACTTGATGCTAAGACCTACTGCGGAACGCGTTGCTGAATTTGGCGGTCTACATAAGTTTATGAATTGGTCCGGCCCGATTTTAACAGATTCGGGCGGATTTCAGGTTATGAGCCTTTCATCATTACGTTCTATTAATGAAGATGGTGTTACTTTTCAATCACATATTAACGGTGCCAAACATGTTTTAACACCAGAACGTTCCATGCAAATTCAGCATCTTTTAGATTCAAATATCACCATGGCTTTTGACGAATGTGTTAAATATCCGGCTGAAAAACAAATTGTTAAAAAATCAATGGAACGCTCCATGAGATGGGCAAAACGCTCTAAAGATGCTTTTATTGATAGAGATGGATACGGTCTTTTTGGCATTATGCAAGGCGGCATGCACCAAGATTTAAGAATGCAATCTGTTAAAGCTTTAACCGACATCGGATTTGACGGATATGCTATCGGTGGTTTAGCCGTCGGCGAAGGGCAAGAAATGATGTTTTCAGTTTTAGATTATGCAGCTCCGGCTCTACCTGAAGATAAGCCCAGATATCTCATGGGAGTTGGTAGACCCAGCGACATCGTTGGCGCAGTTAAACGCGGTGTTGATATGTTTGACTGTGTCATGCCATCCCGCTCCGGCAGAACAGGGCAGGCTTTTACCTCTTATGGTGTTTTAAATCTTCATAATGCTTGCCATAGAGACTCACATCTACCTTTAGATAGCGACTGTGATTGCCCTTGTTGTCTTGAATATACAAGAGGCTATATGCATCATCTTTTTAAAGCTGGTGAAATTTTAGGCTGCATGCTATTAACATGGCATAATATCCGTTATTACCAACGATTGATGCAACAAATCAGAACCGCAATAGAAAATAATCAGTTTGAATATTTTCACAATACGTTTATGGAAAGATATAAAAACGATAAAAAGATGTAAATAATGTATAAAGCACTTAAAAGCGATAAACCAACAGATAAACGACGTACCTACGAAGGATTGGAACGACTGACAGCTGAGATTAAACGCATTACAGCCCCTATTCTCGGTCAACGCGGTTTTGCCGGAACTGACGTTTTAGAATATTGGGATGATATTGTCGGAGAACATTTAGCACAAGGCATTCGCCCTGAAAAATTAACTTTTGAAAGAGATAACCGAACAAATGGTACATTACACGTCAAGAGTGCCGGTGGAGCTTTTGCTATCTTATTTGAGCATCAAAAACAAAAAGTTATTGAAAGAATTAACTTTTTCTTTGGTTATCCCGCAGTCGGAAAAATTAAAATTACGCAAGGGGCCGTACCATTTAAATTACCGACTCAGATAGCCCCCAAAAAAACAGTTACCCCCCAACAAGTTGAAAAACTCAAAGAAAAAGTAGCCGCCATTGAAGATGAAACCCTACGCGAAATGGTTTATCAGCTAGGCCTTTCAAGATTAGAAAAATAAACTAATTATTTTTTATAAAAATACGGATTCTTCTCATCATCAGGTATTCTGAGCCAGTTAAATCCATAGTCTTTATATGTTTCTTCCACATCAAAAGAAGAAATAGGTTTATATCTTACATTATTTTCAATATAGCTTTCAGATTTAAAATATTTAAGATATTTAAAATCTTTAGCATAAAAATCAATTTGCTGTGGAGAAAGCATATTAAAAGCCCCTGTAGAAAAGAATGCTATCACTTTATCCAAATCAGAAACAATTAGCGGAATAACTTCTGACGGAATATGATTAGGCATAACAACAGCTTCCGGAAAAACCTCTTTCCAGTTTGTTACTTCTCTGGGATGCGGCTTAATCACAATCTCATTTAAATCATATTGGGACAAAATTCGTTTATATATTTCTATTTTATCAGCCAATGAACAAATGCCATCCTCAGACAACGGTTGAGTAATTAAAATCTTTTTTCTATTCTGCATCAATGAAAAAGCCGATTTTTCCAACAAAAAAATTCGGGCGATTTTATTTTTTTCATCAACACTTAAATTATGCCACAACTCTTTAATATTCAGATACTCTAATCTGGGATGAACCATATCCAACCCTCTAGGATAACGAACGGTATAACACATTTTAAATCGTTTATCTTTTAAATATTGTGGAAATTTAACTGTATCTACAATCCCATCCGTCATAGGATAAAAATCAAAAGTATCAACAAAAAAGTCTGAAAAAACAGTCTCAACATTGCCATAGCACGGTACTTTTCTACCGGAAACCAAAAAGAACACCTGTCTTTTGACAAGCTCTTTAAAAAGAGGTAAATCCTCTTTTTTTTCAGGTGCAACTATCGGCAAGAAATGATTCACTTCTGCAAAAGCACAAGAAGGTCCTAATACAAATAATGTATCATCCACGTCTTTTATAAAACGCATACAATACAAAAAAAACGCATAAACAGAATTAGCAATGAAAATTTGTTTTATCGTTCTCATTTTATTTCCAATAATCTAAAATCCATTTGGACGGCAATACATGTTTATAAAGTTTTTTGTATCCCCGCGGATATTTTCTGTCATTTGGATTAGAACACCATATGCCGTTAATTGCATCTTGCAACCCGGGGTTACCGTGAAAAGCTATCATCTTCATTCCCTCAACATCCGGCATTTTAGGAGCAACAAAATAACGTAAAAACGGAGACGGTAAGCAATGAAATCTAAAGCTTTTAAACCAATTATCCGGCCAAAAATTTAATTTTCCCCATTTTTCAATTACTTTAGAGGATAAATATTCTTGCGAGGCTGTATAAAATCTATCTACAACTTCTTTGGGATGCTCTTCAAAATATCTTTTTACAAAACCAAGCGTTCCCACAACCCAAGAGTAACAACTGGCTTGTCCCACGTGATTACCGTTTGTATGCCAATCATTAATAATATAAAATTTATCATCTTTCGGATAAGCAAAAAACTCATCCAAATTACCGACAATTAACGAATCTAGATCAAAGAAGAAAACTCTTTCTCCCGTTAATCCGCCCAACGCATCATCACATAAGCCGGCTTCTTTTTGGTAAGCATACTTTTTTGTATAAGCCTCTTCCCCCATTTTTATATCTTTAAAAACAGGAAGCGGCTTAACAATTACATCGGCATTTAGTCCAGTAGCATCTTCCGTAAAGCAATAAAAATCAATATCAAAACTGGTATTTCTTTTTACCATAGAGCACAAATTATTAACATCTTTTGCCTTGTAATAACCGCCCCACTTAATGCAAATAACGTTATACTTTGCCATATTGTCTCCTTATAAAGGTTATTTCTATAAAAGCACACTAGCACTTTTTCTTTTTTTTGACAAGCCTCTTTTTTATACCCGAACCAAATGAACCTCAATTAACGGTTTTTTACCGTAAAACTCCTTTAAAAAACGACGAACAGCTGTTCTGACAGCATTTTCAACCAAATCATCTCTCAGAGCATCACCAACTAATGCTGCTACATCTGCAACAATGTCTTTTTTTAATCTTGTCTCATCCTCTGCTCCGGCTTCAATCAAGCCAAAAGAAGAAATTTTAGGCTCACCCAAAACAGCATTTTCCGAATTTAAAACCAGCGTTACCACCATTGTTCCGTCTTCAATCATTTTACGACGTTTTCTGATAACTTCAGCCCCCAATGGTAAAATTTTCTTACCGTCAACAGCTAGAACACCACTTTGAACCTGTCCTATTTTTTCAGGTTTATCAGCTAAAACTAAAACTTCACCATCCTCTAAAGCATAAGAAAATTTAGCACCCCACTTTAAAGCTAAATTAACATGTTCGTTTAACTCTCTGACTTCTCCATGAACAGGCAAAGCTATTTTTGGCTTTATCCATTTATACATTTGTTGTAAATCTTTACCGTTAAAGTGTCCGGAAACATGAATATCCGCATCTTTATTCGTAACAATTTTAACATCTTTTGTTTTAAAGCGTTTTTGCAAAAGAGCGATAGCCTTTTCATTTCCGGGAATAATACGGGATGAAAATACAACAACATCATCCGGTCCGAAAAAAACAGAGTTTTTTTGCGGTGTTAACGCTGATAAATTACTCAAGGCAGAACGAGCCTCTCCTTGCGAACCTGTACAAATATATAAAACAGATCCAATCGGGCGTTCCAAAGCTTCGGATTCAGATAAAAATTCTGGCACATCATCAAAATATCCACACGCTCTGGCCGCCGCATCCATCCGCCATAAGCTTCTCCCCATCAGACAAACTTCACGATTATTCTTTTTCGCAGCCTGATAAATACTTTTTACCCGACTGACATTGGACGCAAAACAAGCAACAGCAACTTGACGCCCTTCAAAAGTCGCAATTAATTTTTCTAATTCATTTTTGACATCAGCTTCTGTCAATTTTGTTTCAGGACTAAAAACATTTGTAGAATCACAAACTAAAGCTAAAACACCTTTTTTACCGATTTCTTTTAATCTTTTTTCATTCGTTTTTTGATTAAGAACCGGATCCGGGGCCAACTTCCAATCACCTGTATGCAAAACCTTGCCCGCCTTTGTTGAAATTAACAAGGCATTTGCTTCCGGTATAGAATGACTCATAGAAATAAATTCTATTTCAAAGGGATTTAAATCTATAGCAGAATTTAAATCACAAACATGGATATCTGTTCTCCCCAATAAGCCATTTTCAACCAACTTACTCTCTAACAATTCATTAGAAAATTTTGTTAAATAAATCGGACATTGTAAAGACCGCCATAATCTGCCAACCGCCCCGATATGATCCTCATGCCCATGTGTGATAATCAATGCAATAATGTCTTGTTTATGTTCTTCCAAAAAAGAAATATCCGGCAATAAAACATCTACACCGGGTAAACCATCGCCCGGAAAACCAACACCTAAATCAACAACAATCCATTTACCTTTATATCCATAGGCAAAACAATTCATACCGACACCCGTTGCACCACCAATTGGTATAAAAACCAATTTATCTTTTGGAATCAATACTTCATCAATCTCTTCATTCATTTTCATTTCCTTTAGTTAATAAAAATACATCTCCTGCCGATACATAACGACAGGGCAAATTTTCCATCCCTAATTTTAACAACCCCTCTCCCGTTAAATCTAAAAATATCCCAATAATCTCTTCATTTGGCAAACAAATCTTTATCTTTTCACCCAAACCACAGGCAAAAGAAAGCCACTTTTGCCGAACAGGAATAAATCCTTTTGTTTCAAAAAGCTCCAAATTATAATCTAAACGTGATAAAATCTCTTCCAAAAGAACATCATTATGAATTTGACCACCCAAACAACCTGTTTTATATAAAAAATTGCCTCGTGGCAATTTGAGCGTATTAACACCTATACCGGCAATAACTTTTTCATCTTTATTCTCCAACAAAATACCGGCAACTTTTCTGTGATTTAGCAATACATCATTTGGCCATTTAAGTGTTACACCAAAATTTTTTAAACTTTCTGCAACACTTAGAGCCACCACAAAAGATAGAAGTGGTGTTTTAAATTCAAAATTCTTAAGCACAACAGAAAAAAACAAATTCCCCTCTTCGCTTACCCAAGAACGCCCGCATTTTCCCCGACCCTTTGTCTGAGATTTTGCGACCACACAAGATCCTACAGGAAGCGTTTCAGCCACGTCATTTGTACTTGTTGTTTCATCCAAATATTTCAAAATCCATTTCATTTCGCTCTACTTTATCATAAAATTAAAAAAAAGCAAAGAAAAACCTTGATTTTATTTTTTTTTCATCAGAATATAACCATAAGATGAAAAAAAAACACCCATTCAAAATGGTAAAGGACTTAATCAATGATTAGAAAAATCCTCGGTATAATTTTAATCGCTATTCTTTTATTTTTCGCTCATTCTTTAACAAAAGAAAAAAAACAGCCGGTTTATACAGATACCCCTACAGAACAAGAACAACAACAAATTGAAATAGAGCAAGAAGCCCCTCAGGCCATACCTGAAAATGAAATGGAACAACTTTCACCTGAGAATGCCGAAAAAGATTAGCGGGATCCATATGACTGAAGAAGAATTAGTTGAAAATTTTTCATTTTTAGACGACTGGGAAGATAAATACCGCTATCTGATAGAGTTAGGGGAAACTCTTCCTCCTTTTGCTGAAAAAGACAAAACGCCCGAAAACAAAGTGGAAGGATGCATGTCTGCCGTTTGGTTTATTCACCACAAAAAAGATAAAAAAAATTATTTCAATGCCACAAGCGACGCTCACATTGTTAAAGGGCTTGAAGCGGTTCTAATCACTCTTATAAACGGAAAAACAAACGAAGAGATTTTAAATATAGACCTAGAAAAAACATTTGAACGTCTTGGTCTTAAAGAGCATCTTTCTCCCACAAGGCGAAACGGTTTTTTTGCTATGACGGAAAAGATTCGTTTTTTAATTCAAAAAGATTAAACATTACACAAAACAAGCCTAAATTTTCTTGACCTTACCACATAAATATGGTATGATGTGGCACAGTAAAAGGAAATACAAATGAAAAATACCTCTCACGTTTTAGCCCGAAAATATAGGCCTCAGGTTTTTAATGATCTCGTCGGACAAGATGCATTGGTACAAACAATCACAAATGCCATCAATCACAATAGATTAGCTCATGCCTATATGCTAACCGGTATCAGAGGTGTCGGCAAAACAAGCTCAGCCAGAATTATCGCTAAAGGACTTAACTGTATCGGCCCAAATGGAGATGGTCAAATGACTCCCAATCCCTGCGGTGTATGCAAGCACTGTCAAGAGATTGCTGCCGATTCGCATATTGACGTTATAGAAATTGATGCCGCCAGTAATACCGGCGTTGACAATATCAGAGAGATTATTGAAAGTGCTAAATATAATCCTGTTTCAGCCCGTTTTAAAATCTATATTATTGACGAAGTTCACATGCTTTCAAAAGCAGCGTTTAACGCTCTTTTAAAAACATTAGAAGAACCACCTGAAAGAATTAAATTCATTTTAGCAACAACTGAAATCCGCAAAGTACCGATTACCATTTTATCTAGATGTCAACGGTTTGATTTAAAGAGAATGGATGAGGATTTATTAACTCAACATTTAAAAAATATCTCTGAAAAAGAAAATATTACCGCTGAAGAAGAGGCTTTGCGACTCATTGCACGTGCCGGTGATGGCTCTTGCCGCGATTCTTTATCCTTATTAGATCAAGCGATGACACAGTTTAACTACAATCTAAAAGCTGATGATATTCGCCAAATGCTTGGCGTGACGGATAAAACAAGCTTGTTTGATTTGTACGAAAGCTTAATGAAAGGGGATATTAAAACATCCTTAGAACTTTTAAAAGAGCAGTATGCTGCCGGCTCAGACCCATTGATGACAGCACAGGATTTGTTATCATTAACCCATTGGTTAACCAGAATTAAAATTATACCTGAACTGGCCGAAGATAAAACCCTTCCACAAGCAGAAAGAATCAGAGGCAAAGAGTTATCAGCCACTTTGTCTATGGCTACATTAACAAGTGTCTGGCAACTATTGCTCAAGGGTCTAAATGAAATTAAAATGGCAGATAATCCTTTAATTGCATTAGAGATGGTCTTAATACGGTTGGCTTTTTTAAGTGAGTTACCCCCTTTAGAAAATCTTTTAGCAGATATAAAAAAAAACACTTTAACGGCTAATCCGACTGCTAAACAACCTCCATCTCTTCCACAAACTCAAATAATTCCTCAGTCCGTTAATCCCCCTTTACAAAAGAATAACGAATCCGTCAATCAGTCCGCAAACTTTTACAATCCGGATAAGATAAAGACACTACAGGATATTTCTGCACTGGCAAAAGAATCCAAAGAAAGACTGTTGGCTTTTAATATTGAAACTTATATTCGCCCACTTTTAATAGAAAAAGGAAAAATCGTTTGTGCTTTTGCAAAAGATTCACCTAAAGGATTTAGTAGCGAGCTAGTTAAGTTTTTAACCGCTAAAACAGGCATCCGCTGGGAAATAAGCCTGCAACAAGACGCTCAAACAAATACCCTCAAAGAAGAAAAAGAGGTTCAAACAGGTCTCATTATTGAAGATTTAAAAAAGACTGAGCCACTAAAAAGTGTTCTAAATGTTTTTCCTAAAGCACAAATCGGCCGTATCAAAGAGCCAAAAACGGATGATGAAATTGACACAGATGAATCTCTGTAAGATAAATTGCTAAACTTTTTGATACGATTTTCTATCTACAAAAATACTCCCGTAAAAAACGGGAGTAAGTATATCTATATATCTAATAAGAATTTATTTTTTTTCAAATAAATAAGATTTTTCTTTAAACCGTTGTTGAGCCTCTTTTGACCAACCCATAATAATTTCTTTATCCATAATTAAAAGTGGCGTTCCAATTCTATTTGAAAGCCCATATTTTTTCATCGCACTAATCAACTTATCACGACCATTTTCTTGGGCAATATTCAACAACTCTATGTTTAAATTTTTATGGTTAGCCTGAATATAAGAAATAGCATCATGACAATGAGAACAACCGTCTTGCCAAAAAAGATAGACCGTATCCGTTTTAAACTTATCTTGAGCTGTATAACCTTTAACGACAAAGAACACACCAACGGCAATCAACAAAAAAACAAACTTTTTAAAAAAAGATTTTATTTTCACTTTCAACTCCATAAGTAATTTTTTAAGCTATAGACGTTTAGCATAAATTTCTATAACAATCAAGATTATTTTTCAGCGACAAGGATTTTATCTCAACCAACCTTTTTTATTTGACTTTTTCAAAAAAAACAGTATGATAAAATAAATAAAATAAAGGATAAAGAAATGAAATTTTTAGATGAAGCAAAAATTTATGTTAAAGCCGGAGACGGCGGTAACGGTGCCTGCTCATTCAGACATGAAAAATTTTTGGAATTTGGCGGACCGGACGGTGGTAACGGTGGCAACGGTGGTGATATTGTATTTCAGGCAGTAGAAAATTTAAATACACTGATTGATTTTCGCTATCAACAGCACTTTAAAGCACAACGAGGCAAAAACGGTGCCGGTAGGAACTGCACCGGTGCAAGTGGCGAAGATTTAATTATCAAAGTCCCTGTCGGTACACAGATTATGGACGAAACCGGCAGTATTGTATTAGCTGATATGATTAAGGACGGAGATACTTTTACGGTAGCTAAGGGCGGAAAAGGCGGTCGCGGTAACGATTCCTACAAATCTTCCACCAATCAGGCTCCGGAACAGGCCGATCCCGGTACACCCGGAGAAGAACTTTGGGTTTGGTTGAAGTTAAAAATAATTGCTGATGCCGGTTTAATCGGTTTACCCAATGCCGGAAAATCCACATTTTTATCCGTTATTAGTCGGGCAAAGCCAAAGATTGCCGATTATCCTTTCACAACCATTCATCCTAATCTCGGTATGGCCCGAGTTGATGACAATATGATACTTGTAGCCGATATTCCGGGTTTAATTGAAGGAGCTTCTACCGGTGTCGGGCTGGGTACAAAGTTTTTAAAACATGTTGAAAGGTGTAAAGTTCTTATTCATTTAATTGATGCAACTCAAGAAGATGTCGTTACACCTTATAAGACTATTCGTAAAGAGTTAAAAAAATACAGTCCGTTATTAGCACAAAAACCAGAGATTATAGCTCTCAACAAGATTGACTCTTTATTACCGGAAGAAATTGAAGAAAAAACAACTGTTCTAAAAAAAGCAATTAAAAAGAAAGTTTACACCATATCAGGTGTTGCGAAACAAGGTATAACAAATGTTCTACGTCTTGCCTGGCAAGAAGTATCTAAAGCCAAAGAAGAAGGAGACGAATAATGGCTCAAATAAAGAAGAAAACATCCATCAGTTCTACACAGGCTGCCGCTAAAAAACAGGCCAAGCAAAATGAAGAACGCGCAGCAAAAACGGCTATTTCTCCCTTAAAAAAAGTAAAAAAACCGGCAAAATGCATCCGAAAAAAAAGTGCCTCTCTACCTAAATCTAACACATCCATGACAAAAGAGCAAATTAAAGAGTTGGTTGCTTTTATTGAACAAAAACTGGATGCCGGTAAAGCTGAAAATATTGTAACCATTGATTTAAAAGGAAAAAGCAGTTTTACAGATTTTCTTATTATTGCCGGCGGAACCTCTTCTCGTCATTTAAACGGTCTTTCTAATAATCTTATCCAAGACCTTAAAAAAGCAGGTTACAAAGTTCGTATCTCGGGCGACACCGCCGATAGCGGATGGATTGTTCTTGATTTAATTGATGTTATGATCCATCTTTTTACCGGAGAAGCTCGTGATTTTTATGATTTAGAAGGTGTTTGGAAAGAAAATTTAAAATAAGAGCTAATAATGAAAAAACTGATCCTTTTTGTGTTTATGTTGATTTTTTCTTTTCCCTCTTTTGCAGAGAATAGAGAGCTTTTTGCTAAAACACATAAAGAAATTATCAATGACTCTGATTATATCAGTTTGGGCAATCCCAAAGGTAAATTTGAGATTATCAGTTTTTTTGACTATCGGTGTCATTGGTGTCAGCAGCTAAATCAACAACTAATGACCCTTGTTGAATCCGGAAAAGCCCCCAATGTCCGCTGGATTCCGGTAGAAGCTCCCGTCTTAGGAACAAGCATTTCTTTATCAGAATATGTTTTAGCAGCTAAAAAACAAGGCAAACAAAAGGAACTTTTCACCCAAATTGTTAAAGAGAATATCAAATCTCCAGATGAATTAAAGCCTGTTGCAAAAAAACTAAAAATTAACTTTAAACAGTTAAAACAAGATGCAAAAAAAAGAGAAATTCAAGATGCTCTTAACAAAAATCTTGAACGACACACGATTTTTGATGAACAGCAAGGGATTGTTCCCCTTCTTATCATTGCAAAAAAAATTCATATCGGAGGATTGACAGAGGAGATTATTGAAAAAATAATCAAAGATTCAAACAAACCTATATACAAGTCAAAAAAATAATCAATTACTTATTTTTAAAAGGCAAAGTGCCTGCTCTTTTAAACCTTTTGCCACCTCACAGCCCACCTTTGTTTTGCAAATTTCAGGCATAAATTCCCTTTTTATTTTCTGCATTTGATTAAATAAGTCCAAACATATTTTTTTTGCTGTTTCAAAATTTATAAATTCGGTTTGAGATAGAGGTAATGCCCGTCCATTTAAATCCGATTGACAAATTGAAAATAAATCAGTCAGTGTTTTTTGATGTTTAAAATGAGTTGTTACTTTATCTACAAAATCATAAATATCCGCCAACGCCATTTGAGGAATATCGCGAAGCAACATGTGATTTTCACATCCCAATAACGCCATTTTTTTATAGCGTTTTGGAACCCGCAACCGATTACAAATTTCTTTTACCAAGTTAATACCTCTTTGCTCATGCCCTGTATGTGAGGGTAAAATACTTTTAGGGGTTAATCCCTTTCCAACATCATGAAGTAAAACAGCAAACTTAATTTCCGGTGTAAATTCTTCTGCTTTTTGGATAGATAAAATTGTATGTAATCCTGTATTTTTTTCAGGATGATACTTCTCTTTTTCCGGAACAAAAAAGAGAGCATCTACCTCCGGCAAAATCTTTTTTAAAGCACCAGATTCTTTCATTGAAAGAATAAATTTATCAAAATGCTTTGTTGCTAAAGCTTTTTCAATTTCTTTAAAAACACGTTCTTTACTTAAGTGGTGCAACATATCATCTGCAACCATTTTTTTTGCCAAATCCATTGTTTCAGGATGAATGCAAAAATCTAACTGTGCCGAAAAACGACACATTCTTAAAACTCGTAGCGGATCTTCAACAAAATGCTCTGCGTTAATATGACGAATTATCTTGTCATCAATATCTTTTTTTCCACCAACAAAATCAATAAGTTCTCCCGTCGCCTCATCGTAAGCCAATGCATTCATCGTAAAATCACGCCGAAGAACATCCTCTTTGAGAGTGATTGTTTTGTTAAAATCAAATTTAAAATCCGTATGTTTTAAACCTGTTTTAATCTCTTTTCTGGCTAAAGCATATTCTTCTTTTGTTTGGGGATGTAAAAAAACAGGAAAACTTTTGCCAACTGAATAAAAACCCAGTTGCTCCATCTCTTCTACTGTTGCCCCCACGACAACATAATCCGTGTCAACGGGTGTTATACCGATTACTTTATCGCGAACAGCCCCACCGATTTGATATATTTTCATTTTCCTACCAAAAAAAACGTTTATTTATTTTTAACAGGAATTATATCAAAATTCAACGTCTATTTTTTATCGGATAAATTTTATTTTTCTTTAAGAATTTTTCAATAAACGGCAAAATATTATTGACCATAAGTTGTATCCCTTGAACATTCGGATGTACATTATCAGATAATAAATACTCCGATCCGCCTTGTGTAATTGATTCCAACGTAATTAAACCTTTCATAAAAAAAGGATAAAGCATTAAATCATATTTATCCGCCAAACGATCATACATTTTATTAAACCGGCGTTGATAGACAATACCGGCATAAGGTGGAGCCTGCATCCCCACCAACAAAACTGAAACTTTGTTTTGCCGACATAGCGTAATCATTTTTGATAAATTTTCTTCTGCCTCGTTAATGCTTAAACCTTTTAGCACATCATTAATACCTAATTCTAAAATTACACCATCAGGCTGAGCTGATTTTAAAGCTTGTGGCAACCTGTTAAGTCCGCCCGCCGTTGTTTCGCCTGATTTACTCTTATTGATAACAACGACATGGGGATATCCCTTTTGATGTAAAGTTTTTTCTAATAAGGAAGCAAAAGAATTTTGTGGGCCAACACCATACCCCGCACTAAGCGAATCTCCAAAAACCATTAACCTATACGTGTTGGACGCATTAGCATTATCTATATTCCCTATTAAAACAGCTAAAACAAGAGATATATTAAAAAAAATATTTTTAAAAAATTGCATTTATTACTCCTCAAAAAAATACACCTTTTTTATATATTTAAAAATATTTTAAAATCAAACCGCCCGTCAACAAAAAAAAACGCTCATAAATGAGCGTTTTTTTATCAAGCCGACTAAACTTGCTTTAATAGGTATATTTCTTCTAAAAAAGCAAACTTAATTTCTCTTTACCAAATAGGGGCTATATATAACACCGGATTTTACAAGCGGTAAGCCTAAAGCCCGTCGCAATGCATTTTCAATCTTAACCGGATGCATACGAGCCTCTTCTTCAGGTGTTGTTGTATAGCTGGCAACACTTTTTACAACACTATAATACGTGTCATATTCAATAACAACCGTTTTTGTCATTTGACGTGTTACACTGCCATCTGCTTGGTAAATAACCTCCATATTGGCAAATCTTTCCTCTCTGCGACGTTCTTTTGCTCTGTCATTTTGAACCGTTTGAACCGGACGCATCGGACTAACCACCTGTTGTGGATTTTGTCTTTGAGCAGACACCGGAACAAGCAACGGTTTTTTATGCACTGCTGTCAGCTCACGAGCCCGTTGATACTTACGTAGCTCTTCTTTCATCATCTCTAATTCTTTAACCAATTCTTTTTGCAAGGCTAAAGATTTTTTTGACAATTCCTGTTCGTGAGCTAAAAGCCGTCTTTGATTTTGAATCATCTCTTCAGACGCTTTTAATTCTGAAGCAAAAAATACACGCTGTTCTTCAATAGCTTGTTTTAAAGCATCACGCTCATCTTCCACAACTTTAAGAGCGGCTCTTTGTTTAATTAAAGCTTTATCAGCATCCATTTTAGATTTTTCAAAATCAACACGCAACTGATTTAATTCAATTTGCAATTCTTTATTCTTTTTTCTTTCAGCAGCTAAATCATCTTGAATTTTTGTTGAAATAACCTCTTCAAAAACATCATTTAAAGAAGCTTTTGCCTCATTAAAATCCCGTTCTTGTTTTTGAGCGGTTGCTTTAGCCTCTGCATCAGCTATTTGTTGAGCCTTTTGCAACTGAAGCATAGTTTTATCCTCCGGTTTAAGCTCTTCTTTCAACACAGTTTCAACAAAAGATTTTTTTACATCTTTATCAGCAGGATAAACAATGCTTGCTGTTTTATCTACAACAGGAGCCGGTTTATCTGTCTTTGATTTTTTAGATTGCGGTCCTTTTTTAGCACTTTCATCTGTCCAAGGTAAAATTTTGATAACAGAAATTTCACTTGGTGCCAAAAAGCGCATTTGAGGACCCCACTGTCCACTACCGCGAGAAACATATAGCATAGCCCCATTAACCTGATACAGACCGGCTAAATAACCATTTGTCAATTTTGATATAATATGGAATGGGAAAATCTGCCCTCCATGCGTATGAGCTGAAATTACCAAATCTATTGCTTGATATTTCAAGGCATCTGCCACTTTAGGCCGATGGGACAATAAAATTTTAAAATTTTGTTTATCCGCTGCGGAAAAAGCCTTTACAATATCCACTGTTTCACTGATACGTCTAACCGTTTTTGTATCGGGAATACCGGCCAAATAAACATTATCCTTTAACAACAAACCCTCGTTAAACAAATAATTGATACCGGAATCTAAAAGAGCCTTTTTACTTTCATCATGACCCACAAACATCTCGTGATTACCGGCGGTAGCATAAATACCCATTGGTGCTTTTAAATTTTTAAGTTCATTTAAATGCGGTTGAATAAAGGCGATTTTATCATCAACCGTGTCCCCCGGGAGAACAATCACATCCGGAGCAATTTTATTAACAGTGGAAACAATATTTTTAACTTTACTGACTTGAAGTGTTCTTGTTATATGCATATCACCCAAAACAACAACTGTAACAGGCTTTTTTATCTTATCGGAAACGAGAATCGTTTCTTTAACATCCGGTGTTTTTAAACCGGCATATAAGCTATAAACACAAATAGAAACGGAAAGGATAAACAAAATCCGATTCGTTTTGGCTAAAAAAACAGGTTTATACCAAGAAAACTTACGCGGTTGAACATTTTTAACTTTTTCACGAATATTTAATATAATCCAAATAATATCACGCAAAAAGATTAAGCAGAAGAATAAGGCCACCACAATAAAGCAAAAATAAGAGGCCGTATAAATCAGACGATAAAATTCACCCGAAAAATTACCTTTATACCGAATTACCAGCGGTAATAAAAACATACCCAAAAAGAAAAGAGAGATAAAAACCTTTTGCTTTTTGGATTTAGAACTTTGACCAACAACCCTGATAATGGTGTATAATGCACAAAAAAGACAAACACTTAAAATCAAACCAAACATGTTACACTCCTTTGGTAAATAACTTTTGCATCCGTACTATACACTATTTTTTAAAAAAAGAAAAGCATTTTTTTATATTAAAAAAAAATATAGACACATAAAGCTTAAATGTATGCCTTTATTCTATTTAAATAAAAAAAAGCACAACCATAAAAAGTTGTGCTTTTTTTGTAAAACAATAAACAAAATTTAGTTTTGGTTAAATGTAAATGTCATACAATTGGCCCCTTCTTTTTTAACAGTGCTATCACAACCTGTTGTACTACATGAGGGAGTATCTCCATTAATTTTAGCCGCTGTTTTACAAATATCAGCACTTGGGAATGTAACTGAGATTTTAACACTACCATTACTTAAATCCGTATTATTTTGTTGCGTGTATTCAAATCCGGTATCTGTCGGTGCATCACCCAATTTTGCATTTTTAAAAGCTGTTGCTTTCCAGTTACTTACTTCCCCCATAGCATTACTTGTTTGATAAGAGCTATAAAGAACAGATGCATATTTTGCAGCAATATCCATTGCTTGATTAGCACGATATCGATTCATAGAGAGAACGTAACCAGCAATACCACCGATTGACAAAACACCGATAATGGCCAAAACACCGAGCATTTCAACCATTGAACGACCTGATTCTAATTTTTTCATCTTATAATCTCCTT
>CALCTR010000039.1 GCA_937906925.1 uncultured Alphaproteobacteria bacterium | reverse complement strand
TCCCTTCAAAATAAACGACTTGACTATCGCCTTCAAAAGCTAAAATATGCGTTGCCAATCTATCTAAGAACCATCTGTCATGAGAGGTAATAACAGCACATCCAGGGAAGTTCATCAAGGCCTCTTCCAATGCACGCAATGTATCCACATCTAAGTCGTTTGTTGGTTCATCAAGTAAGAGAACATTTGCACCTTTTTTGAGCATTTTTGCCATATGGACGCGATTGCGTTCACCACCAGATAATTGACCGACTTTCTTTTGTTGATCTGGACCTTTAAAGTTGAATTGTGAAACATATCCACGAGAGTTCACTTCGCGTTTGCCCAACGTTAAAATATCTTTTCCCTCTGAGATTTCTTGCCAAACAGTCTTGTTATCATCCAAAGCATCTCTTGATTGATCAACATATCCAAGAGAAACTGTTTCACCTACCCTAAATGAGCCACTATCTGGTTGTTCTTGCCCTGTGATAATTTTCATCAATGTGGTTTTACCCGCACCATTTGGTCCGATAATTCCCACAATGCCACCAGCCGGCAGCTTAAAAGATAAATTTTCAAACAATAATTTTTCACCAAAGGCTTTTGTAAGATTTTCAGCTTCCAAAACAACTTGCCCCAAACGAGGACCAGCAGGAATGATAATCTGGGCAACTTCTGGTGCTTTTTCTCTTTCTTGCGATTTTTTAAGCAATTCTTCGTACGCTGTGATACGTGCTTTTGATTTTGCTTGACGTGCTTTTGGTGATTGACGCACCCATTCAAGTTCTTCTTTCAGTGTTTTTTGACGATTGTTATCGGCATTTTGTTCTTGCTCCAATCGTTTTTGTTTTTGTTCAAGCCAGCTTGTGTAATTGCCTTCAAATGGAATGCCCTCACCTCTATCCATTTCTAAAATCCAACCGGTTACATTATCAAGAAAGTATCTGTCGTGCGTTACCATAACAACGGTACCTGTATAATTTTTCAAAAACACTTGTAACCAAGCAACAGATTCCGCATCCAAATGGTTTGTCGGCTCATCAAGCAACAACATATCCGGTTTTGATAATAATAAACGACATAAAGCAACACGGCGTTTTTCACCACCAGAAAGTTTTGTCACATCTGCATCAGCAGGTGGGCAACGTAAAGCATCCATAGCAATTTCAATGGTGCGTTCAAGTTCCCATCCATTACAAGCATCAATTTTTTCTTGTAATTCTGCTTGTTCAGCTAAAAGGGCATCCATATCTGCATCAGGATCAGCAAATTTCATATTCACTTCTTCAAATCGTGCAAGCAAATCCCTAATTTCGCCAACGCCATCCATAATATTCCCCATAACGTCTTTTGAAGGGTCAAGTTGAGGTTCTTGGGGCAGATATCCCACTTTAACGCCATCTGCCGCAAAAGCTTCTCCAGTGAAATCTTGATCTAAACCAGCCATAATTTTAATAAGTGTAGATTTACCAGCACCATTTGGACCAATAACGCCAATTTTTGCTCCCGGGAAAAACGAAAGCCAAATATGTTTTAACACCTCTTTTCCACCAGGGAATGTTTTACACAAATCTTTCATGACATAAATGTATTGATATGAAGCCATCTTTTTTATCCTTTCCTTATAATAAAATTTATTTGGTT
>CALCTR010000038.1 GCA_937906925.1 uncultured Alphaproteobacteria bacterium | reverse complement strand
GGCTTTGACCCAAACATTAAAATCAAACTACTTAAAAAACTCAGCCACGAGGCGGAAATACTTATTGTGATTAGTGCAGTCTCTATTGAAAAGAAAATTACACCAGATACCCATGTACTTCATTATTTCACATCTACCTGGCGAACGGAGAAAGCAAAAAAGGATTTTGCCCGGGTAAAGCGGCATCAGAGATGGTGGTACAGAGCTTGGGAACAGGTGAAAATCGTGCCGCAGAAGATGTTTCGAAAGATCTTCGGGGACAATGCTATGGAGAATTTGAAGAAGAAATTGGGGAAGTGACAATATGAAACTAAGTATTATCATCCCGGTGTATAATGTGCGGCAATGGCTGGAGGAAACGGTGAATTCCGTTCTGAATCAGACATTCCGGGATTTTGAATTGATACTGGTAGATGACGGTGCTACTGACGGAAGCGGAGAGCTGTGCGATCGCTTTGCCCTGGCGGACAATCGGGTGCGGGTCATTCATCAGGAGAATGCCGGCGTGTCTGCGGCCAGAAATGCGGGATTGGATGCCGCCAAAGGCGAATACATCGGCATTGTTGAACCTGATGATTGGATTGATTTAAATATGTATAAAAAACTTTATTATGTGGCAAAAAAGTTTAATACTGATATCGTAAAAAGTAAATTTTATAAATACCTTGATATTGAAAGAATAGAATCCAATAAAAAAATACAGGATATTTTATGGTTTAAAAAAAATCCGCCTAATCAAATTTTTAAAATAGAAGAATATGCTGACTTTTTATATTTTCATCCAAGTATTTGGTCAGCTATTTATAAAAGTGAATTTATTAAAAGCAATAATATAAAAATGGAAGAACTCCCAGGAGCATGTTGGACAGATAATTTATTTCAAGTTCAAACTCTCTGTCTTGCAAAATCTATCTACTATATAAACACATCTTTTTATTATTATCGCAATAGGAATATTGACGATGCTTTTGATTTAAAAGATCATACTATTCCTTGGTTAAGAACAAAATCTATTCATAACTGGTTGGTTTGTAAAAATATAACCAATCAGAATATTTGGTCAAATTTATATAAACGAGAAATAGCTTATTTAAATATTTGTGTTCGTTCAGCAAGTTTTATCTCGTTTAAAAAAATTATTCCTCTTATTTTAGATTGGCAAAAAAACCTGAATAAATTTTACTTTAATACACTCATATTGTCTAAAAAAGAGATAAAACTATTATCGCAACTAACTTCAAATAAAAACATATGGATATATTACCTAACATATAAATTAAAGAAGTTAAGACATCTTTTGTTTTCTCTCAGAATAAAAAAAACTTCCTTTTTATTACAGCTCGTTGGAATTCAAATATCAAAAGGTGATGTACCTTTTAGAAAATCTTTTATCAAAATACATTTTAAATAAAATTCAAAATGACACAGCCCTTACTTTCAATCATCATACCGATTTATAATGTTAAAAAATACATTCAGCAATGTGTGGATAGTGTTTTATCTCAAACGCTAAAGGATATTGAAATTATCCTTGTTGATGATGGGTCAACAGATGGTTGTGCTGAGGTTGTGGATAACTATGCCAAAATGGATTCGCGTATTATTGCCATTCATCAACCTAATAGCGGTTATGGTCGTGCCGTTAATCATGGTATAGAAGTTGCCAAAGGCGAATACATCGGTATTGTAGAATCTGATGACTGGATTAAAGCCGATATGTTTGAATGTTTATATACACTTGCAACAACGCATCATGTTGACGTTGTTAAAAGCAATTTTTATCTCTATTGGGGCGATAAAAAAGAACGGATAATTAAAAAATCTTTGTTTTCACCTGCATTATATCACAAAGTTATTGAACCAAAAAATCATCTTAGTATTTTTAGTGTACAACCCTCTATTTGGTCGGCTATTTATCGGCGTGATTTTCTTATCCGCAATGGGATAAAACTTTTAGAAACAGCGGGGGCCTCTTATCAAGATACTGGCTTTACATTTAAGGTGTTATCTATGGCTGAGCGTGTTTATTTAACGGATGAGGCTTATCTTTATTATCGGCAGGATAATGAGGCTTCTTCTGTTAAAAATAAAGGGAAAATTTTTTGCATTAAAGATGAGTTTGATGAGATTGAACACTTTTTAACCATAAAGGGTAAATGTGATTTGTTACCCCTTATGTGGAAGATAAAATTTAATTGTTATCGCTGGAATTTAAAACGATTGGCTCCCGAGTTTAAAGAAGAATTTTTTGCCGTTTTTTATGAGGAATTTTATAACGCTCAACAAAAAAATCTGTTGCAGAAAGACCTCTTTTTAAAATCAAAGGAAGAATTAAATTTGCTTTTAAATCATCCACATAAATTTTTATCCAAACACACAACCACTGTTTTAAGAGTTAAACTGTTTGGCAAATTAACCATTTTAAAAATTTATCAAAAAAAGAATAAAAAAATATATAAATTTTTGGGGATTCCCGTTTTTAAAACATATTTATAGATATAAAAAAGGGAGCTTTTCGCCCCCTTTTTTGATGGATTATTTTTTGCGTTCTAATCGTTTTTGCAAGAGCAACAGTTCCGCATCAAAATCTTGCGGTAGGCGTTTTTGTTTTCTCAAAACTTTAAAATATTCATTTTGTGCTTTAACATCTGCCAACGCCATATCAACATTTACACTCATTAGTTCGTTAAAACGCTCTTCGGACATATTAAGACCTTTCCACCTTAAATCGGCATAGGTGGGAGAATAACCAAAGACTGTTTCTTCAGCATTTGCCAAACCATTTACGCGTTTGACAATCCACTCTAAAACACGCATATTCTCACCAAATCCCGGCCAAATAAAGTGTCCATCCGCGTCTTTTCTGAACCAGTTAACACGGAAAATAAGCGGTTTTTTAATTTTGGCTCCCAATGATAACCAATGAGACCAATAATCGCCCATATTATACCCGCAGAAAGGTAACATCGCCATCGGATCACGTCTGATTTCTCCGGTTTTTCCCTCTGAAGCGGCTGTTTTTTCCGAACCCATTGTGCTGGCCAAATAAACACCATGTTGCCAATTATATGATTGATAGACAAGTGGCGTATTGCTGGCTAATCTGCCACCGAAAATAAAGGCATCAATCAAAACGCCATCCGGATTCTCCCATTCTGCATCAATAGATGGACACTGACTTGCCGGTGCGGTAAATCGTGAATTAGGATGTGCAGCCGGTCTGCCACAATCAGGCGTCCAGTCATTACCTTGCCAGTCAATCAAATGTTTCGGGGCTTTATCCGTTAACCCTTCCCACCATACATCACCATCATCTGTTAAAGCAACGTTTGTAAAAATTGTGTTTGCCCGACAAGATTCAATCGCATTTTTGTTTGTTTTGGCAGATGTTCCGGGGGCAACGCCAAAAAAGCCCGCTTCCGGATTGATAGCTCTGAGCTGACCGGTTGCATCCGGCTTAATCCATGCGATATCATCCCCAACGGTTGAAACTTCCCAATCAGACATTGCTTTGGGTGGAATAAGCATCGCCATATTTGTCTTACCGCAGGCACTGGGAAAAGCTGCCGCAACGTAAGAGGAAAGACCCATTTTTTTATTCTTAAGCCCGACAATCAACATATGCTCAGCTAACCACCCCTCTTCTCTTGCCATTGTTGTAGCAATTCTGAGAGCTAAACACTTTTTACCTAACAGAGCATTTCCACCATATCCGCTACCAAAGGAGATGATTTCTTTTGTTTCAGGAAAATGGGTAATATACGTCTGTTCCGGATTACAAGGCCAAGCCACATCTTGCTGTCCCTCTTTTAATGGCATACCAACAGAATGGAAACAACGCACAAAATCCTTGTCTTTTAAAACAGTCCATACCTTTTTGCCCATACGAGTCATAATACGCATATTTGCCACAACATAAGGAGAATCGGTAATTTCAACACCAATTTGGGCAATATTTGACCCTAACGGCCCCATGGAAAACGGTATAACATACATTGTTCTGCCTTGCATACAACCGGTCATTAACTTGGTGAGTTTTTTCTTCATCTTTTTGGGAGGGGCCCAGTTATTTGTCGGACCGGCATCAATCTCTTTTTCAGAACAAATAAACGTTCTTGCCTCAACACGGGCAACATCCTTTGGATTTGAACGAGCTAAAAAGCTATTCGGTCGTTTCTTAGGATTTAAAGGAATAAATGTGCCATTTTTAACAAGCAAACTGCAAATCTTTTTATTCTCTTTTTCTGTCCCATCACACCAGTAAATCTCTGCCGGTTTTGTTATCGCAGCAATGGAATTAACCCATTCTATAACTTTTTGATTTTTTGTTGGATATTTTTCAGTCATTAAGTCTCTCCTCATAATGTGAATACTGTTTTTCATCATAACAAACAGCTAAAAAAAGTCAAACCATTTTTTAGTAAATTAAAAAAACATACCCTATGATGTTTTTTATATATTCATAATAAAAATCTTGAAATTTAAATTGTTTCCTGTTAGCATAGTAAAAAACAAAAGGAATTTATTATGCAAAAAATAAAAACTGTTTTATGCCTTTCTATGGCCTCTTTTTTGTCAGCTTGTGCCGCTTCGGATAACTCTATTCCAGATACGCCGGTAGAGCATCTTTACATGCAGGGGCACACCTATTTTCAAGAAAAAAACTATGAAGAAGCTGCTCGTTTTTTTGACGAGGTTGAGGGGCAACACCCCTATTCCGTTTGGGCACCTAGAGCTCAAATTATGGCTGCTTATTCTTTTTATAATGCCAATAAGTATGATGACGCTATCTTAGCATTAGACAGATTTATTCAACTGCACCCCGGCAATAAAAATATCGCTTATGCTTATTATTTAAAAGGGCTATGTTACTTTGAACAAATGTCTGACGTTTCGCGTGAACAAAAAATGACTGAAGATGCGTTAGAAACTTTTAAAGAATTACTCTACCGTTTCCCCAATTCTGTTTACGTTCCGGATGTGAATGAAAAATTAAAAGAAATTACCTCTCACTTAGCCGGAAAAGAAATGGCGGTCGGCAGATATTATCTCAAAAATAAAGAATATGTTCCGGCTTTAAATCGTTTTCAATCCGTTTTGTTAGAACACCCGCAAGGCAATCAATCTTCAGAAGCTTTATATAGATTAGCCGTTTGCTATACCTCTCTTGGCATGATGCCTCAAGCTAAACAAATGCAGGCTATTTTAGCTCATTATTACCCTAAAAGCCCTTGGACGGAAAAAACAAAAGCTATGATTCAAAAATATACAAAAGAGAAATAAATGTTTGCTTCACTGTCAATTCGTAATGTTGTTTTAATTGACAAACTTGATTTAACTTTTGACAAGGGATTAGGTGTTTTCACCGGTGAAACAGGAGCCGGAAAATCTATTTTATTAGATTCTCTTTCTTTAATTTTAGGGGCAAGAGCCGATTCTTCCCTCGTTCGTTATGGAGAAAATCAACTCTCTGTTTCGGCTGAATTTACAAATTTACCGCCACATGTTTTAGCTCTATTAACCGATCAAGGTATTGAAGTCAATGATGACACCATTCTTATCAGACGCATTATCACAAAAGAAGGTAAAAGCAAATCATTTATCAATGATGAACCGGTCAGTGTTTCTTTTTTAAAATCTATTGGCGAAAATTTGGTAGAAATTCATGGACAATTTTCAACCAACGGTCTGCTTAATCCGGCAACACATTTATCTGTTCTAGATGCTTTTGGGAATTTACAAAATGAGGTATTAAAAACAAAAGAACTCTGGCAAACATATAAAAACGCCTGTAGCGAAACAAAAAAAGTTCGTGAAAAGCTGGAAACAGCTCAGCAACAAAAAGAATATTTAGAACAAAGTTTAAATGATTTAGAAGCCATCAACCCTCAAAAAGGTGAAGAAGCCTCTCTCGTAAAAAAAAGAACAAACTTGATGAATAGTGAAAAAATCCTCGCTTGTACGGATATGGCTTTTCAGCTTTTAGACGATGAGCAAAAGGGGATTATTCACCAATTATCGCAAGTTTCCAGACAAATAGAAAAAGCCGGTAGTTATGATACAAATGCCTTTCAGGATATTTTAAATAATATTTATCAAGCACAAGAACTTTTAACAGAAACTGAAAGTCAGCTGGAACAAATAACTGAACAATGGTTGGATATTTCAGAATTACCGGTTATTGATGATCGCCTTTTTGCTTTGCGAGCCATGGCACGACGCCATAAAACAGATATTGAAAGTTTGCCGGACTTAATCAATCAATTTAGAACAGAACTTGCCTCTATTGATCAAGCAGATACTTTATTAAATGAGTTGATTGAAAAAGAAAAATCAGCATTGAATAACTATTTGCAACAAGCAGAAAATCTTTCACAAAAACGACAAAAAGCAGCCAAAAGATTAGATGAAAATGTTAAAAAGGAATTACCGGATTTAAAACTGGGAAAAGCAACTTTTAAAACATCCATTTCTCAAAAAGATGTTTCTGGTGCCTCAGAAACAGGTTTAAATGAGGTTTTATTTACGGTATCCACTAATACCGGCACACCTTTGGCCCCTCTTAACAAGATTGCATCCGGCGGTGAATTATCTCGTTTTATGTTAGCACTTAAAGTCAATTTGGCTAAAGAAACCGCTCTTTCCACAATCGTTTTTGACGAAATTGATAGCGGTGTCGGCGGAGCAACAGCCGATGCAATCGGTAATAGACTTCATAGACTTGCAACAGATTGTCAGGTTTTAACGGTTACACATGCACCTCAAGTTGCTGCCTATGGCTCACAACATTGGACTGTTTCAAAATCAGAAAAACAAGGTAAAGTTTTTACACAGGTTGAAAAACTTAATCAACAAGGTCGTCTAAACGAAATTGCAAGAATGCTTTCCGGTTCAATAATCACAAAAACAGCTGAAATAATGGCAAAAGAGCTATTGGAAAAACAGCAAAATTAAATTCTTTGGAGATACAAATGCATAAAAACGTTTCTGATTTAACTTATGAAGAAGCTCAAGAAGAACTTGCTTTTTTAGCCAAACGAATCAGCGAATTGGATATCGCCTATCATAGAGATGATGCCCCTCTCATCAGTGATGCCGAATATGATGCACTAAAGCATAGAAACACCGATATAGAAACGCGGTTTCCAGACTTAATCAGACAAGACAGTCCCTCTTTTAGGGTCGGCTCAAAAATATCTGATGATTTTAAAAAAATAACGCATTCTGTTCCGATGCTTTCTTTGGGTGATATATTTTCTGAAGAAGCAGTTTATACTTTTATGGATAAAATTAAAAGATTTTTGGGCCTTGGCGAAAATGACAATTTAGAGATGGTTGCAGAACCTAAAATTGACGGATTGTCTTTTTCAGCCGTCTATAAAAACGGTGTTCTTTTTTCAGGGGCAACACGCGGTGATGGTTCAACCGGTGAGGATATAACAAACAATCTAAAAACCATCAAACAACTCCCTATGACATTAAAAAGTGGGTCAACATTATTTGACATTCAAGTTCCTGATATTATTGATATTAGGGGTGAGGTTTATATGTCAAAAAAAGACTTTTTTGAATTAAACAAACAACAAGAATCCCAAAATCAAAAAGTTTTTGCTAATCCGAGAAATGCCGCCGCCGGATCTTTGCGTCAACTAGATTCCTCTATCACCGCCAAAAGAAAACTCAGCCTCTTTGCCTATGCCTGTGGCGAAAATTCATCTAATCAATTTAAGACACATTACGAGTATCTTGAAACATTAAAAAAATGGGGTTTCCCCGTTAATCCGGAAATAAAGGTATGTAAAAATACCGAAGAAATGATTTCCTTTTTTAAATCAATCGCAGAAAAACGTAGCTCTTTAGATTATGATATTGATGGCGTTGTTTATAAAGTAAATGATTTAGAACTTCAAAAAAGATTGGGATTTATAGCCCGCTCTCCCAGATGGGCTATTGCCCATAAATTTCCGGCAGAGCAAGCTATTACAAAACTTTTAGATATCCGTATTCAAGTTGGCAGAACCGGTGCGTTAACTCCTGTTGCAGATTTAGAACCTGTTAATGTAGGGGGCGTTATCGTCAAACATGCCACGCTTCACAATCAGGATGAAATTGAAAGAAAAGATATTCGTATAAATGATATGGTCATTGTTCAACGTGCTGGCGATGTTATCCCTCAGATTGTTCGTTCTTTACCTGAAAAAAGAACAGCCGATTCTAAACCATTTTTATTTCCCACCACCTGCCCTATTTGCGGCTCGTTGGCTAAAAGAGAGGGGGAAGATGCCGTTGTCTATTGCACCGGAGAACTTATTTGTCCCGCACAACAAATTGAAGCATTAAAACATTTTGTATCTAAAGATGCCTTTAATATTGAAGGTATGGGAGAAAAAAACATTGAAATGTTTTTTGAACTGGGATGGATAAAAAATGCATTAGATATTTTTTCTTTAGAAGAAAATCACACCTTAGAACTTATATGTAAAGACGGTTGGGGTACTAAATCAGCCGAAAATCTTTTTAATGCCATTAAAAATGCATCTCAAATCTCTTTGGAAAGATTTATTTATGCCCTCGGCATTCGCGAAACAGGCTCAGCAACGGCAAGACTTCTTGCAAAGAACTTTATTTCTTGGGAAAATTTTTATCAAACTGTTTGTAGCGAAAACGCATTAGAAAAATTAACTCATATTGAAGGCATTGGTCCTGTAATGGCAAACTTTATCGTTGACTTTTTTCAAGAACCACACAACATAGATTTGCTTGATAAACTAACAAAAAAAGTTTCCGTCCTGGATTTTATTGTCCCACAACAAAAAACAACCCCTTTTACGGATAAAACAATTATTTTTACAGGCACTCTTGAAACCATGACCCGATCTGAAGCAAAAGCAAAAGCTTTAAGTGCCGGAGCAAAAGTTGTCAGCTCCGTTTCAAGCAAAACAGACTTTGTTATAGCGGGCGAAAGTGCCGGAAGCAAACTAACGACTGCTCAAAAACTAAATATTTCTATTTTAACTGAAAAAGAATTTAAACAACTGCTTGACGCTTAATAAAAAAAGCGTTATGATAGAAATATACATAGTATATTGGGGACACAAAAAGGGCGACAAATGGCTGAGAATCAAGAAAAGAAAGAATCTGCTAAGTATTCAAGTGCATCTAAACCAGCATACGGATTAGGTGGCGGTACTGAATTGCTCAATCAAATTGCAGCACCCGATATTAAAGAAGAAAGAGAAAAAGAAAAGAAAAAACGCAAAAAAACTGTCAAAAAGCCCTTTTCTTCGTTATCTTTTGTTCTTTTTATGCGAACAACATTGTTTATTGATGCTTTTAAACGAAAACATCAGGGCTTATGTGAAGTTTTTTCGTACATTTGGCTCATTTTCATTTTACTTGTATATGCTGGTGGTTTAACCATGATTATAACCATCAACTACTCTAAAATGAACTTTCCCAATATTGTGGAACACTATTTGAAGAGAAATAAAATTGAAGTTGAAACATTAAAAGTTGAAGATAATTCACTCTCTAAAATACGCCTTACCAATGTTCAGGATAAAGATAAAACATATCATATCAGAAATATGTTTTTACACTCCTCATTTGGTGATTTTTTAAGACGAAAAATTCATCGGGTTGAATTTGATTACCTTACCATCAAAATAACAGATACAGGTTCAAAAATAAATATAAGCTCCTTATTTCCTTTGTTGCTTAATTTGGATGATCAAAAGGATATTACCATTGATTCAGTCATCATCAGAAAGGCTTTATTAAAAATTGAAGGTAAAGATTATGAAATACCTGTTAATTTTTCAATGAACGCTCAATTCGGTCAAAAAAGCCGTATGGATATCCCTTTAAGCATCCGCGACAAAAATACAAACTTAACCGGCTCCCTAGTAATCACTCGCATTGGAAATGATATCATATGGAATATTAAAAACTTAAGAGGGAACACTGATTTTCTCAGCAAACAACAAGAGAATGTATCAGGTAGTGTCGTACTAAAAACAAAAGAATTTTCACCTACAGAAATTGATATTAATACAACCTTTTCTTTAGGTGCCACATCTAAAAATATTAAAGTCAAATTAAACAACAAGAAAAAAGGATTTGTTGGTACAGCCTCTTATACCGAAGAAATAAAGCAAGAAAACGAATCATTAAAAATAATTGATACATTTTTAGCATTTGAAAATATCAACATTGACTCTTTTTCCAGCATCAACTCTCTTAGCCCTGTAAATGTTAAAATATTCAGTTTGATACAACCCACTTTTGAAATTAAAAATTTGGAAACAACATTGTATGGAAATTTGTCATGCAAAAAGCTTAACTGTTCTTATGATATCACAGACCCAACTACCGTTTCTCTTCATAATTTAATCTACAAAGGATCCTCACACACTTATACATCTGAAAAACCATTTCAATTTATCGCAAATCCACAAGAAAAAGTCGTCCAAATTTCTCGCGACTTTGCCTCACTTAAATTAAAAGGAGAAGGATTAAATTATGAAGGAACAAAAAATATCAACAATGCCAAACTAGTGTTAGATGCTGAAACATTTTCACTTGAAACAGCTGATTTAAATCCGGATAGGACTGCTTCCTTTTCCGCTCAAAACCTAAACTTTACCAATTCTTCACAAGAGATAAAAAATGCTTCCGTATTCATTAAAAATATTTATGATCCGGAAGATCAATTTTCCTTACAAACCAATTATATCCATCTATTCAAAAATGAGGCTATCAAAAAACCATTCGCCCTTAACATTGAATCTTTAAAAGGCAGAACACGAGCAACAGCTCTTTTTGCAGGCGGTCGTATCCAAGCCAGATTTGACGGCTCAATGGATATTAGTACCGGTCATTTTAAAGGCACTATTTTTGTTCCACCTATAGATTTGAGGAGAAGTAGCGATTTACCCCAACTGACAAATCTTTTTCCTGACGGCTTAGAAGATTTAGCCGGAAAAATGTCGTTATACGGTAAAATTGATTGGAAAAATGACACTCAAATATCCGGTCCTCTTTATCTATCTTTAAAAGATGTTTATTTTACCAAAGGAAATACTAAAGTTAAAAACTTAAACACTGTTCTAACATTACAGTCTTTAAAACCATTTATATCACAATCAGCACAAAATGTTGCGATTGATGAAATTGAATCAGGGATTGCTTTACAAAATATCCGTTCTTCCGTTAAATTTGAAAATCAACAACTGCGTATTTTTTCTTTAACAGGTTCTTTTGCCGATATTAAATTGACAGCCGACCATACCGCAATCCCTTATAAATCAGAAAATACCCCCATTTATTTTAGAAACGGCTCTATCAGATGGAAAGATATTACGCCTTATCTCAATGTATCCGGCTTGTCTCTTGAAGGTACCGGTAACATTTATTTACCTTTAGAAATAACACCACAATCCATCAATGTTAAAAATGGCGAGGTTAAGCTAATAAATACAACAGTAAAATATACCGGTACCAACCCCGAATTAAAAAATGCTTTGTTTAAAAATAATGACGAATATATTATCCGAAGCGGAACTCTTACTCTCAATTCTCGCCAAAATAATACTATAGATGCTTATATAAATATTGAAGGCCGAGAAAAAAATGCTACAGAACATCAATTTTATAAAACGGATAAGACATTTAACTTTAACGAACTGTTTAAACCGGAACAAAGTCAGCCGATTCCATTACAGATTCAAAAACTACAACATCAATTATCAGGTCAATAAGGAGGTCATTTTATCCCTAAAACAGGAACAACATATTAAAATTTATGTAATTTTTTAAAGAAAAACAAAAAAACACTTGCAAAATACAGAATTTTTATGTATAAGATAAGACCTATTATAAGCAAAAAACATCAATGGTTGATGTTTAGTTA
Source organism: uncultured Alphaproteobacteria bacterium (assembly GCA_937906925.1). GTDB lineage: Bacteria > Pseudomonadota > Alphaproteobacteria > CAAHEQ01 > UBA3637 > RGIG4140. The sequence goes on along the minus strand of CALCTR010000038.1, from coordinate 19,458 downwards.
ACTAGAATAAAGAGAGATTAAAATGGCAGTACCTAAGAAAAAAACATCCAAATCAAAAAAGAACATGCGTCGTTCACATTTGGCTTTGGGCACAAATGCATGTATTGAATGTCCAAAATGTGGCGAATTAACACGCCCACACCATGTTTGTGAATCATGCGGTCATTACAATAAAAAAGATATTATTGTAAACGAATCATCTGAAGCAAAATAAGGAATTTGACTGTTGAGTGAAACTTTAGTCATATCAATTGATGCAATGGGGGGCGACAATGCTCCCCAATCAGTGATAGAAGGTGTCGGTAGAGTTGCTAAAAAAGACTCTTCTGTATTCTTCTTCTTGTTCGGAGATGAAGAACAAATTAAAAATTTGGCAGATGAATATAAATTGCCTGATACAAGATATAAAATCCATCACACGACGGATATTATAAAAGGAGATGCAAAACCATCCGCAGCTATCCGAAACGGTAGAGAAAGCAGTATGTGGAAAGCCATTATGTCTGTACGTAACGGATATTCCAAAGCGGTCGTTTCCGCCGGAAATACCGGTGCATTAATGGCCATGAGTAAGATATGTCTCGGCACTTTGTCCGGTATTGACAGACCAGCTATTGCTACAGTTTTACCAACAAGTAAAAATCCTTTGGTCGCCTTAGATTTGGGGGCTAATGCAGAATGTAATTCACAAAACTTGGTGGAATTTGCTATTATGGGGCATGTTCTCCATCGTGTTTTGTATAAAACACAAAATCCAAGTGTCGGTTTGTTAAATATCGGCTCTGAAGAAACTAAGGGACGTGATGAAATAAGAGAGGCAGCTTCAACATTAAAGTCATTAACTGACAAAATTAACTTTATTGGCTTTGTTGAAGGAAATGACATCTGTGCCGGCAAGGCTGATGTTATTGTATCCGACGGATTCTCCGGCAATGTTGCACTTAAAACTATTGAGGGAACAGCCAAATTCATCACCTCTATTCTTAAAAACACCATTCGTCAATCCATTATTTCAAAAATCGGTTTTCTTTTAGCAACGCCTGCGTTGTTAAAAATGAAAAAGAAAATGGATCCACGGAACTATAACGGGGCTATGTTCTTGGGGTTAAAAGGAATATCTGTAAAAAGTCATGGTGGAGCGGATGCACATGCCTTTGCCTGTGCTGTTGAAGCAGCAATACATATGGCAAAGAACGATTTGTGCGACAAGATTAAGGATGAACTGCGTCATACTATTGATGTAGACATCCCTGATGTTATAGTTGAATAAAAAAAGGGTTAAAAAAATGATTAAATCTATCATCGCCGGTGTTGGCGGTTATTTGCCGGAAAAAGTTTTAACAAACTTTGATTTAGAAAAAATAGTTGAAACCAGCGATGCATGGATACAAGAAAGAACAGGTATTCAAGAACGTCATATCGCCGCTGACGATCAAACAACATCTTCTTTAGCCATCAAGGCCGGAGAAGAAGCTTTAAGTCATGCCGGTATTACAGGCACTGATCTTGATTTAATTGTATTAGCTACAACAACACCGGACGACACAACCCCTGCTACAGCCATGCGAGTACAAGCCGCTTTAGGTGCAGTCAATGCTTTTGCTTTTGATGTGCAAGCCGCCTGTTCAGGTTTTATGTATGCATTAAGTGTTGCCGATAAATTTATCAAAACAGGTTCCGTTAAAAAAGCTTTGGTTATCGGTGCAGAAACGTTATCCCGTATCGTGGATTGGACGGACAGAAACACCTGTGTTTTATTTGGTGATGGTGCCGGTGCTGTTATTTTAGAAGCAAAAGAAATCACCAACAAAGAAGATACAACCGGCATTTTAGATATCATTTTACATTCTGACGGCAGATTAAGAGATTTATTAACAACAACGGGCGGTGTTTCAAGAACACAAACTGCTGGATTCGTCCATATGGAAGGACGCGAAGTTTTTAGGCACGCCGTTACAAATCTATCAAATGTTGCAGAAGAAATTATCCAAAAAACAGGTGTAACCTTATCTGATATAGATTATCTTGTTCCCCACCAAGCAAATTTAAGAATCATTGAGGGAACAGCAAAAAAATTGGATATCTCTTTAGATAAAGTTATTATCACGTTACCAAAGCAAGGTAACACCTCAGCCGCTTCCATACCTTTAGCTCTTTATGAGGGAATTAAATCTCAACGATTAAAGAAGGGAGACCTCATTTTATTAGATGCAATGGGAGCCGGCTTTACATGGGCAAGTGCCTTAATCAGATTATAAATTTAACTCTGAGTAAAAAAACACTTGCATCTATTTGAATTTTATGACATTCTAATAACAGAAATTTTTAATTGATAAAGGAAAAGAACATGACACAAAAAACTATTACACGGGCTGATATTGCCGATGCCATTTATCGCGAGCTTGGTTTTTCACATGCAGAATCTTTCAAATTGATTGAACAAATCCTGCAAGATATTATCGCTGCATTATCAGAAGGTGAAACGGTCAAAATTTCAAAGTTCGCTTCATTTATCCCTCACAAGAAAAAAGAGAGAATCGGGCGCAATCCCAAAACAGGTGAAAAACACGCCATTACACCGCGTACGGTTATTTCTTTTAAAGCATCCAATACTTTAAAAAAGATTTTGAAATAGGAGAACTCTATGTTAAAGGCTGAAAATGCCTACAGAACCATTACAGAAGTTGCAGATTTACTACAAGTTCCTGCTTCTGTTTTACGGTTTTGGGAAACCCAATTTCATCAAATAAAGCCGATGAAAAGAATGGGAAGACGGTATTATCAAGCCCAAGATGTTGTTTTGTTAGCTAGAATCAGAGATTATCTTTATAAAGAAGGGTTTACCATTAAAGGGGTTCAAAAACGACTGAGAAATAACGACAAAACAACCGAAACACCTCCTGAAGGAAAAGGAAATGGCCATTTAGTTTCTGATGCTTTCATTCAGGAAATTACAGAGATAAAAACATCTTTAGAAGATTATCTTGATTAAGAATCAAAAAGAGCGTTAAAAAAACGCTCTTTTTTTTAATTAGAACTTATTTTTTCTTTGTTCCACATCCGCAACCTGGCATAAAAATCCCCTCCTTTCCATAATTTTAAATAAAATAAATACATAAATAAGGTAATCTTAGTATTTCTGCTTGTCAATAGAGAATATTTTTGTTAGACTTAAGAAAAACTCAACCATTTTAAGAAAGAAAAAAATGATAGAAAAAATCAAAACAATATTTTTTGTTTTTTCATTTTTATTTCTGTCAGGCTGTGCCACTAAAAATCCGCTGACGGATTTTCAGTTTCAAACCCTGACTGCTCCTCCTTATGTTTTAGCTTCTTGGTATCGGATTGATGCCCCTAAAGAACCGTTACGCATTTATATAGAGGGCGACGGTCATTCGTTTGATGCTTATAACAGACCCACAAATAATCCGACTCCTCAATCTACTTTTTTAAGAGATATCGCAGCCAATGATCCTAATCCAAACGTTGTCTATTTAGCACGGCCCTGCCAATATCTGCAAACAGGGACCTGTACACAAAATGATTGGACTTGTGGGCGGTTTTCACCTCAAATCATCAACAGTATGGAACAATCTGTTAATATGCTAGCTAAAAAGGCTCAAACTCAAAAAATTATTTTAATCGGGTATTCCGGCGGAGCACAGATAGCTGGATTAATTGCTGTCAAAAATCCCAAAAGAGTTCAAAAAATTATCACTATTGCCGGCGTGTTGGATCAAGAGGCTTGGACAAGTTACCACAAGGATACGCCGTTAACATCATCACTTAATTTAAAAAATTATCAAGATACATTTAATCAGATTCCACAAATTCATTATATCGGAAAAAAAGATAAAGTTGTGCCTCCTATTTTAACATACAATTTTGTATCAGACACCAATAAAATTGTATTAGTTGAAAAAGCAGATCATCAAGACGGATTTGGTAAAATTTATCAAGATATTTACAAGGACAACTAAGGAGTATAAATGACAAAAACCGTCTGGATACTTGCAGATGATAGAACCGGAAATGTTAATCAATTATTAGGAATTGCAGAGGCTTTAGGTTGTCCATATGAGAGAAAAGAAATTCGCTACACCCGTTGGATACGTATGCCAAATTTTTTAAGAGGTAAATCATTATTAGGTTTGACACCTCAATCTAAAGAAAACATAAACACAACCGTCTATCCCGATATTGTTCTCAGTGCCGGCAGACGCTCTTATCCGGCTGCATTATGGATAAAAAAACACTCACAAAATAAAACAAAAATTATACAACTAATGAATCCGGGTAAAGCTAACTTTAAAAAAGCAGATTTAATTGTTTTACCCTATCATGACTTATATAAGGGATATAGCAAAAACGTTCTTTTTACAGCCGGAACCCCTCACCGCATTACAAAAGAACGATTATGTATAGAAAAAGAAAAATGGGAACCTGTTTTTAAAAATTATAAATGTCCCAGACTCTCCCTTATTATCGGCGGAGCAACAAAAAACAAACCATTTACCATCCAAATGGCAAAAGAACTATTAAATTACACTTTGGATTTAAAACCTCAAAGCATTCTTGTAACAACATCCAGACGCACTCCCGCCGCTGTAATAGAATTTCTAAAAGAAAATTTACCACAAGAAACAACATTTTTCTACCAGTTCGGTGATAAATCGGAAAATCCCTATTTCGGTCTTATTGCCTGTGCAGATATGATTATTGTTACAGGCGATTCTATGTCTATGTGTTCTGAATGTTGTGCTAGTGGCGTCCCCGTTTTTATTTTTGCCCCAAGTGATATGATAAGTGAAAAACATAAGCGATTCCACCAATCCCTTTTCAAACAAGGATACGCTCTGCCCTGCGGAGAAAAAACAGCAACAGTTAAAGGCAATTTTAACCCTGCCGAAGAAATTGTTTTACGTATAAAAGATTTATTTTTAACCGGAGATAACCGTGCCTAATATAACAGTAATCATTGCCTTAACCGCTAAAGAAAACATTACAAATCTTTGTTTAGAAAGTCTAACACAACAAACATTTAGTGATTTTGAATGTTTATGCGTTCAACAAAATACGCAGGAAGAGTATTCTTTTTTAAATGAATTGATAAAAAAAGACTATCGCTTTAAGTTGATTAAAACATCTAAACTTAACCCCACAAAACTGGATTGTTATAACGAAGCTCTTTATCAAATTACAGGAGAATACGTTCTCTTTTTAAACGATACGGATTTATTACATATCCAAGCACTGGATATCTTTTCTGACGCACTAAGATACAGTCATTCACAAATTGCCTCATCCGCAACAACATTCTTTTCTTCAACAAAAAAACTAAAGGCACAAAAGCAAACAATTCCCTTTGATAAAAGTGTACTAAGAAAAAGGAATCAAAACTTTTTATCTGACTTTTGGCAAGGAAATCCTTTTCAAATAAATGGTTTTTTAGAGGGCAAAATGTTCACGGCAGAACTTGTTTCCTATCTTAAATTTCATGAAGTATTAAAAGAATTTTCTCCCTATTTTTTCATGGAACAGGCTTATTCACTGATTAAATCTTGCGTTTATATTAAATATCCGCTTTTCTTTCTTAAAAAAGAAGCTCACATTCCTGCACTTTTCTCTTTTGAAACACTAAAGGATTTAAAAGAAAGAATCATCTTTGAATATGCCTACTTTATTGAGGTCGGAAGAATATCAGGATACAACACCATCATTTTAAAAAGAAAATGCTCACAAGACGCCTTTAATGCAATTAAGCACGTTGTTTTACATACGCCCGAAAGCACATTTATCTGCATCAATCAACAACTGATAAATCTTATTCTTGATTTGAAAAAATACGGTTTAATGCAAGGACTTAGTCTTTCGTTATTTCAAAAAATGATTTTACTCGCACTTATTAAAAATAAACGTTCTTTTGTAAAAAAGATGCTAAAAATATTTGCTTAATATTTTTTAAGATAAAATTTCATCATACATTCTTTTAATTTCTTTCACATCTTCCCACATCAAGGCTTTAGGCGAACCGGGCTTATGGCTTGGATTTCTGAGCAAATATGAGGGATGAAAAATCGGCATCATTTTAGATCCATAAGGACCATCAAACCACTGACCTCTTACTTTTGTAATTCCGGCTGCATTTGGCAAAAAAGAAGTCAAAGCAACCCGACCACACAACAGAATAATCTTTGGTTTTAATATTCTGAGTTGTTCATCTAAATATGGTCTACAGGCAGTCTTTTCAGCCGGTAGCGGATCTCTATTTTCAGGGGGCCGACACTTCAATGTGTTACAAATATAAATATCCTTTTCCCTTGTCAATCCAACAGACTCTAAAATTTTATCCAACAATTGGCCTGCTCTACCGACAAACGGCTTTCCCTGCATATCTTCATTAAACCCTGGAGCCTCCCCGATAAGAACAATGTTTGAATTTGGAATTCCATCTGAAAAAACAATATTTGTTCTTGTTTTTCCCAAAGGACATTTTTGACACTTTAAACAAGCATTATAAACTTTCTCTAATTCTTCAAACATTTTTTCTCCTATCATAAAATTATAAATTTTATTTTACACAAAAAATAAAAAAAAACAATCCTAAACTTCAGCTTGATTTTTCTTAAAAATCATGTTAAACAAAAAGCAGATTATAAGGACTTTTTATGAAAAACAACCCCATTATTAATCAAGAAAATTTTAAAAAATTTTTAAGTAAAACACTCTTAAAAGAAGAAGTTTTATCAATTCACCAATTTGCAAGAGGTGCCTCATCCTTTAATTGGCGTATTCAATTAAATCACAATAAAAAACGACTGGTTAAACTTGCTTGGAAACATAAAAAAACAGGGGTATTGCGATTAGCAAAAATCATCAATTTTTTATCAAACAGTCCTCTGCCAATTGCCAAAATTATTCCTGTTAATAAAAAAGATTTATTTAAATACAAAAATCATTACGGTTTTTTAATGGAATATATTAATGGTGCTTCATTACCAGCCACAGCGATAAAAGAGAAGCACATCAATCAAATTTTAAATGCATATAAAATTTTTCAAAGTATACCTATAGAGGATAAAAAACTTCTCATACCCGCATATGACTTTGTACAAATTCAAAAAAAATACTTAGCTACAGCAAATAGCATGTTACAAAAGAATAAAAAGCACCCTCTTTTTTGTTTTTTGCTTAATGCATTAAAAAAAGAACTTAAAAAAATAGAACAAACACCTCTAGCAATCCATCCAGATAAAAAAACAATTATTCATGGAGATTTCCATCATAACAATTTGTTATTTAAAGATGAAAAATTAGCTGCTATTCTTGATTTTGAAGATTTAGGTTACGGATATAGCAGTGAAGATTTAATCCGTTTTATTTTATGTTTAACAGCCAGATATCCCCTCTTTAAGCCTCGTAAAAAGGTTTTAAAAGAGTATTTGTCTAAAATCAAAACCGATTTTGATTTATCTTATAATGAGCTTATGGTCGGCCTTAATTCTTTTACTTTGCAGAAAATGAAAAAAATATTTGCAAAAGAACGTAAACCAACATTTGGATTGGCAAAAAAAATGGTGCAAATCATTTATTTTATGCGTCAGTATCATTTTATAAAGCAAGTGATTAAAAATTTAGGGAACTAATCCGCCAAACTATCTTGTTTATTCACATCCGGATTCATCAACCCAGCCAATCTAATTATTGTATGTATCACTTTCTCAGTGTTATAAGGTTTACTTTTGTTTTCAACCAACACCCTCTCCATGTGCGGCCTATTCTTCTTATATTTTTTTGATAGCCAAGCAAAAAACGGAATACTTACCATTGGTTCATTAGCTAATTCCGAATGACCTAAAATTTTCTTAGTTGTTGTATCGTAAATATCTTCTCCATGATCACTAAAATACAAACAGTATGCTGTTTCATCTTGCGAATCAACCAAATCAATAATTTGATTCACAACAAAATCCGTATAGCGAATACTGTCATCATAAGCATTAAGCAATGTATGACCTTGAGGTGTTAGTTTTTTAGTTTCTAAGCAATCTTTAAAGAAAGCCCATTCCACCGGATATCTATTTGTATAGGCCGAGTGTGAACCAATTAAATGAATAAAAATAACTTTTTTCAAAACAGTTTTATCAGCTAATATTTTTTGAATATCCGGCAACATATCGCCATCAAATCCTGTTTTTTCAAATCTCTTCATCCCGCTAAAATTATAAGATTTTTCCCATTGTGCATGAGAAGAAATAGCCGTAACCAAGGTGTCTGACAGGGCATATTGATTAGACAACCAATACGTTTTAAAGCCAGCCTGATTAAAATAATCAACTATCGTTCCTTTTTGCGTTAAGAATTCCGGATGTTCCTTATCAGAAAAAGTTAAAACTCTTTCAAGAACCGGCATTGTTTGAGCAAAGGGTGAAACAACTTTATCAAAAACAAACAAACTATCTTTTCTGTTTTCTGAAAACGGGGTCGTTTTTCTTTGGTATCCATATAAAGACAAATGCGTTCTATTGGCCGATTCTCCGATAATCACTATATACGTTTCAGGTTCTGTCTTATCTAAATCAGATACAATATTTGAAAAAGGTTCTGCCTTGTTTTGGGATAACGTTTCTTTGAGAGCTCCATATGTTTTTTTATACGCAAAAAAGTGATAAACAACGTTGCTGTATGGATTTAAAACATAACCGTCTTTAAATTTAAATCCTGTTTTAAAAAGATTTCTAATAAATGGTACCGCACCAATCAGGCAACTAACAGTTCCAATAATCTGCATTTCAAAAGACATTGAAACAGGTTGCATCAATGTAATAAAAAACACAGGAAAAACCATAAAAACCGCAACAGTAATAAATAAAGGCATTGGAATATTTTGTGTCAAGAACTCTTTTGTTTCTTTCATATTAGAAACAAAAAGTGTAAAAAAGGTATTTAATCCTATTCTTGTTTTAAACAGGTAAATATGACCTAATTCCAGAAGCATCAAGGGAACAAAAACAAAGTGGATAATAAATAAATATCCCTTTATATAAGCAGGAAAAATAAAAAAAGGAACCATAACCAAAAAACAAACCGGAAAAGTGCGAATAACATCTTTAAAAAATAATTTATAAAAAAGCTTATTTTTTAAATCCGCTTGCTTTAAGGATTTTAAAAACGTATAAAAAAGAGGCAAAAAGCCTATCAAAAGCACATATCCTGCTGCAGAAAATAGATTTGACATTCCGTTAATATCCTGTATGATAAAAATATAACGTTATTTTAATGAAAGGCTATAAAAATGTCAATCTTAATCCGTCATACACTTTTAAACAACAAGTATGTTGACATTTTAATTAAAGACAACAAATTTGAAAAAATTGCTGAACATATTCCAACATCTTTATCTGATGAAGTTATTAAAGCAGAAGGAAAAGCCATTTTTCCTGCTTTTTACAACATGCATTCACACGCCCCCATGGTTTTATTAAGAGGTGTTGGTGAAGATAAAGATTTGTTTGAATGGCTTCAAACAGATATTTGGCCAAAAGAAGAAAAACTCACAAAAGAAGGTGTTTATATTGCCTCACGCATGGCTATTTTGGAAATGATTAAAACCGGAACAGTTTTATTTAATGACATGTATTTCCATTTAGATGAAACCATACGAGCTGTAGATGAAATGGGTGTCAGAGCAATGATTTCAACAGTAGCTATGGATTTATTTAATCCGGATAAAACGTTTCAAAAACAAAAAGAAATGTCTCTTTTTATGAAAACACAACCTTTAAACAAAAATATTATAAAAACCGTTTCGTGTCATTCTGTTTATACAACATCAAAAGAACTTTTGGTGTTTAGTAGAGATTTAGCGCAAAAACATAATACTTTTTTACACATTCATTTAGCAGAAACACAAAAAGAAGTTACAGATTGTATAGAAAAAACGAGTCTGACACCGACAGCCTTTTTAGATAAATTGGGATTATTAACAGAAAAAACCATCTTAGCTCACTGTGTTTGGCTTAATGAGAATGATAGAAAAATCATTAAAGAAAGAGGGTGTTTAATTGCCCATTGTCCCACCTCAAATTTAAAATTAAATTCCGGACAAATGCCACTACACACATATCAAGAAGAAGGGCTTAAAATAGCTCTCGGGACAGATGGAGCTGCCTCAAATAATTCTCTTAGTCTTTTTTCAGAAATGAAGATTGCCGCTCTTTCCGGAAAAAGCCAATCACACAATATAACAGCTGCTCCCGTCAAAAGTATTTTCAACATGGCAACAAAAAATCCGGCAGAATTTTTACACATAAACACGGGACACATTCAGGAAGGGCGTATTGCTGATTTTATGCTCATAGACATCACAAATCCGGCCGCTCATCCTTTAAAATTTTTAGATACACATTTAGTCTACAGCATGGATTCATCTTGCATCACAGATGTTTGTTGTAATGGGCGGTTTATCTTAAAAGATAAAAACCACCCATCAGAAAATGAAATTATAGATTCATTTAAAACGCTTTGCGACTCATTTCTTTAAAATGATTTTTTGCACTTTCTTTGTCTGATAAAGTGAAAAAACAATTCCCAAAGCCAAAATGAAAAACGTTATTATTAAAGAAATTGACGTTGAGATTTTTATACCAATATACGGCAAAAATATCTTTGACCCGATAAATATCAATACTAACGCAAGAGCGTGTTTTAAATAAATAAAACGAGATACAGCCTCTGCCAATAAGAAGTATAAAGAACGCAAACCTAAAATAGCAAAAATATTACTTGTATAAACAATAAAAACATCCTGCGTAATTAAGAAAATAGCCGGAATACTATCAATGGCAAAAACAATATCCATAGCCTCAATAATAATTAAAGCCAACAATAAAGGAGTAGCAACAAACTTTCCGGCTTCTTTTACAAAGAAATGTTCTTCTCTTAATTTATCCGTAACCGGCAGATGTTGTTTTATTATAGAAACTAATTTCGCTTCTTTTTCAACCTCTTCACCCTCTCTATCCGCATTATCACTTTTCATACTGCTTATCCACATCTTCACGCCTGTATAAATTAAGAACGCTGAGAAGATGTATAAAACAAAATGCCATGAACTAACTAATTGTGCACCAAGTAAAATCATAACAGCACGCATAACAACAGCACCTAAAACACCCCAAAACAAAACACGGTGCTGATATTGAGCCGGGATTTTTAAAGAAGTAAACACCAATGAAATGACAAAAATGTTATCCATTGATAAGCTAAACTCAACCAAATAACCGGTATAAAATAACATACCAGTTTCCATCCCTTTTTCATACAAAACAAAAAGACCGAAAAGCAGTGAAACCAACATATAAGAAAGACAAATTTTAAATGTACTCTTCATTGTCGGCATATCTGATTTTTTATGAAAAACAAATAAATCCAAATATAAAATTGTACATACAATCGCTGCAAAAATAAACCACATTGCACCGGTTGATAAATGAGATAATGATTCTATCATTTAAAATATCCTTTTTTAAACTTTTGTCCCATTTTTATGAAGAATAGGCCGGCGAATGGGATTAACTGCCAAACCTAAATTACAAAAAATTTCCCACGGAAAAGTTTCACCGGGATCAAACTTTCTATCCGGAGCAATATCTGAATGAGCCACCACATTTTCAGGTTTAATATGATAGCGTTTCATAATATCCCGACATAACTCTACACCGGAATTGATTTGTTCGATTGAAAAATTATCAAAATTTCTTTCACCCTTTGCCGAACACTGAAATTCTATGCCGATAGAATGAGAATTGATATCTTCTTTAATATCCCCCCAACAGGAAACACCAGCATGCCAAGCACGTTTATCCTCTGCAATAACTTGATAAATCGTACCATCCCGATCTATAACGTAATGAGAGCTAACACGCCCTCCATCTTCTTTTTCTATAAAAATAGAAAGCGTTTCATCTATAGAATTTGTCGCCGTTGCGTGAAAAACAATCATATCTATCGCTGATTTTCTTTCATCAAAATGGGTTGATGGTCTTTGAATTATTTTCATGCTTTCTCCATCATTTTTTTAAGCGTTACGGGACGCAAAAAACTATGGCACAAAGAAATAGCCAAAGCATCCGACGCGTCCGCCGGGATATTTTCTGGAACGGTTTTTAAAAGAGTTCTAACCATCATATCAACCTGTTTTTTATCCGCATGACCAACACCAACAACCATTTTTTTTATCTGATTGGGTGTATACTCAGCCACTGGTATGTTAAACAAGGCCGGTGTCAACAAAACAACACCTCTGGCTTGTCCCAATTTCAATGTTGATGAAGGATTATTATTAACAAAGGTTTCTTCAACAGCTGCTTCATCCGGCTCATATGCTTTAATAACATCAGATAAATCCGTATGTAACTCACTTAATCTGGCCCCCAACGATTGTTTTTCATTAGGATTGATAACACCGGCGGCAACAAAACGGACACGGGAGCCATCTTTTTCAATGACTCCCCAACCTGTATGCCTTAATCCCGGATCAAGTCCTAAGATGCGAACCATTTTATTCTCCTAATTGATCCATTAGAGAATCAGCAATATCCGCATTTGTAATAACACGTTGAACATCATCATCCTCATTCAACAAGTCAATAAATTTCATCAATTTTTGAGCCGTTTCTAAATCTGTAATTTCTTTTTGAACCATCGGACGCCAATCCCGTCTGGCAACATTAGGTGTACCAAGCTTGGATTCCAATGCCTCACGAACAGCACCTAAATCATCCGGTTGACAAATAATTTCATGTGTTTCATCTGTTGAAACAACATCATCTGCACCGGCTTCCAATGCCGCTTCAAAAATAGCATCCGGTGTTCCAACCGCGACCGGATATTCAATATAACCAATTCTTTCAAAATTAAAAGTAACGGAACCTGTTTCACCTAATGCTCCACCGTTTTTAGAAAACAACGATCTTAAAACAGGGGCTGTTCTCGCACGGTTGTCTGTTAAAGCCTCCACAATAACGGATACCTTACCCGGCCCCATACCCTCATAACGAACTTCTTCATAATTAGAAGTATCAGTTCCCTGAGTCCCTTTTAAAATAGCCCTTTCAATATTATCTTTTGGCATATTTTCAGAACGAGCTGTCTGAATAGCTAAACGCAATCTGGGATTAGCCGCCGGATCTCCGCCACCTTGTTTGGCTGCAACCGTAATTTCACGTGCTAATTTAGAAAAAACCTTTGCACGCATTTTATCCTGTGCACCTTTACGATACATAATATTTTTAAATTGTGAATGTCCTGCCATATTTTATTCCTTAATCTAGAGTTTTAAATATACATAGTTATATCATACTTCGTGTGTATTTTCAAGGGTCTGCCCCACCCGAACCGGAAAAATTTCTTTTGCAACACCCGTTTTTTCGTCAATTTCTACACAAACAGCACAAAAAGTTGCATTTTTTTCAGCCGGCTCTAAACGACCGCGTTTATCTCCGCCCAAAAAGCGAGGAAATGCCATCTCCTTTTTCATTCCAATAACAGAATCATAATCGCCACACATTCCAACATCGGTCATATAAGCCGTACCTGATGGTAAAATATGAGCATCAGCCGTTGGAATATGCGTATGCGTTCCTACAACCAGTGAGGCATGTCCATCCAAATAATGCCCCAAGGCCACTTTTTCAGCCGTTGCTTCTGCATGAAAATCAACAATCAATACATCATAATCCTGTCCGCGTTTATGCGTTTGCAACCAAGCTTGAATTGAAAGAAAAGGGCTTTCCACCGACCGCATAAAAACGCTTCCCAACAACTGAACAACTGCAACACGAACCCCTTTATTCGTTGTTAAAACACAAAAGCCTTTTCCCACTGTATTTTCAGGATAATTCATCGGCCGGATGATATTATCAGCTTCATTCAAAATCGGAAAAATATCCGTTTTATCAAAAGAATGATTGCCAAGAGTTACCACATCTGTTCCATGATCTAAAAAAGCCTGATAAATTTTGGGATTGATACCAAAACCATGAGCAGCATTTTCACCGTTCACTATTATAAAATCCAAATTCAGCTGTTCTTTTAATTTAGGCAAACAGGATAAAACAAGTTTACGGCCTGCTTTACCCACCACATCTCCACAAAACAATATTTTCATAGATTTTCTTCTTCTTTTTTTTCACCCGTCAATCCATCAGCCAAAGAAATAATTTTAGCTGACAAATTGTTCAGCGAAGAAACTATCTGTCGCTGATTTTCCACAAATGTTTCAACTTGAGCATTTTTTTCAAGCTGACTTTTTTCTTCTGCCAACAAAAGACAAAGCATTGCCAAGAGCTGTCCTTCTTGCATAAACCCAATGGATTTTAATAATTTTTCTGCCCGAGCGTCTAAATTTTCAGCCAAAGAAGCCATATATGATTCTTGTCCGTCAGCACAAGAAAATTTATAAAACCGCCCACCGATTTTCAATGAAACAACAGCCATTATTCACTCCCTTGTTCCTGATGATATGCTGTTAATGCATGGTCTAATTTGGAATATGTTTTTTTTATGACATTTTTTAATTCTGCCACCTCACTAAGTGCCTGTGCCTTATCTTTTTTTGTCTGAAGTAGCGCCGTTTCTAATTTAACCAACGCCTGCTCCAAATTTCCGATTGCTCTTTTTATATCTTCCATTTTAAATCCTATACATTTCTTCTGGTTTTAAAAGCCAACTGTAATGTGCCATCATCCAAATAATCTAACTCACCACCGACAGGTACACCTCTGGATAAAGTTGAAACAGAAACTTCTAACTGACTTAATTTATCAGATAAATAATGTACCGTTGTTTGCCCCTCTACCGTTGCAGGCAATGCCAACACAACCTCTTTTATCCGGCCGGATACAACTTTCTCTATTAACTCTTCTATTCTGAGCTCATCTGGACCAACACCATCCAAAGCAGATAAAACACCGCCTAAAATATGATATACGCCCTTAAAAACACCGGCCCGTTCCAATGCCCATAAATCAGCAACATCTTGAACAACACAAACAAGCGTGCTGTCTCTTTTTTCATCATTACATATTGAACAGGGAACGGTCGTATCCATATTACCACATATCGGACAAAGTTGCACTTTATCCAAAACGGTCTGCATAGCTGTAACAAGAGGTACAAACCGACTTTCTTTTTGTTTCAACAAGGCAAGTACAACCCTTCTGGCCGAACGAGGGCCGAACGAGGGTAATTTTGAAAGCAAACTAATTAACTGTTCCAGTTCCGGTGCAGCCATTTGACATCCTTAAAACGGCATTTTAAATCCGGCTGGCAAACCTAATGATGACTGAATTCTTTCCATTTCCGTAGCAAGTGTTCCATCCACATTTTCATAAGCAGCGCGCATAGCGATTAAAACCAAATCTTCTAATGTTTCTGTATCTGTTGGATCAACAACAGAAGGATTGATTGAAACGCTAACCGGCATATGCTTACCCGTAATTGTAACTTTAACAGCACCATTTGCAGCAACACCTTCAAACTCCTGTTTTTCCATCTTTTGTTGCAAAATGGTCATTTGAGATTGAACCATTTGTGCTTTTTTCATTAAATCACCAATATTTCGCATTTTTTTCTCCTTAAAAACATAATTAAATGATAATTATAAGTATTATAAGAAAAAAACTTTTAAAAGTAAATTATTATCTTCTACTTTCAACAAAAAGATTTAAGAAAAACGGTTAAAACAAACCTTACGGCTAAAAACCGCCACCGCCACCGCCTCCGGCTCCACCACCACAATCAGATGACCCACCGCCTGAACTAGATGACCCGCAACCCGTACAATCACCTGATAAATCACTATAATACGAAGCACTATATACACAGGAGGAAAAACTATCAAAACCTCTCGCATCAGTAAATATTGCCCCCATTGACGCCGGGTCAAAATATTTTTTCATTTTTTCACTCCATTTATTTTGCACACCCAAAATAATGGCATACGGCAATAGTCTTTCAAACTCTATCTGTTTAATCGTCTTATATTGCAAATCACCGGCCGTTTCCAGAAACATTTTAATACCCTTTAAATGCCCTATACACGCCATACTTTTTTCATCTATTTTTACAATTGCTTTACCATAAATAAAAGTCAACAAACCCCCAAAACATATGGACGACACAAGAAAAACACTCAAATGAAAAGATTTTAGAAGCGAAAACAAGAATATTAGAGCCACTACTAAATAACCCAAACAGAACAAACCAAACAAAATATCAGATTTGAACAATGTAACGAGAACTGAACAAATGGCAACAATAAAAATACAGAAAATGAATCCAAAAAAGCCCGTACAACATGTAAAAAGAGCGTCCTCTATATTTTCGGCCCTAAAACAAGCCAAGAGCGTTACGATTAAAGCTGTTAACCCACAAAACTTGCAGACTTTAGAGAAAAAATCTTTCATCTTTTCTTCATTTTTTTCTACTGAAACTTCAGCCTGTTCCGTAGCAAAATCGCCATAATCTGACACATATTCGGCAAATTTTTTATGTCCCTTGTTCTGATAAAGAAAATATACATCTTCAGCATGTAAAACAAAAAACTCTTCTTCTGGTGTTTTAGGATATACATTTTCAACTTTTTTTATCTCTATCCACTTACCTTTTGGATCAGTATAAATTTTAACAAATCCTTTTTGCAATAAGTCTGCAAAATGGGCCGATATTAAAGTTGTTTTTTGTTCATCCCTTGTCTTATTATGATAAAATATACGCACCAACTCACCAATTCCCACTGACTTAGGTATATCAAATCGGGGATATATCGTTTTGAGAGGAGCATCAACTCCATGTTCTTTCCATGATGAATAAGCCTTTATACAAAGACTTATAAACATCAAAACAATTATACTACAAAAAAATAAATCAATTTTCTGAAATGTTGTTAAAATCGGAATATTCAACACACCGCTTTTAAACCACGCACTGATTGTCATCCCTTTATTAAAACCCAACACATTATGGCTCTTTATTTCTATTGTGTCAGGATATACTTTTAAAGAAGCATCCTGTCTTTTAGATTTCAAAACACCCGTATAAACAACCGGTTTATAAAGTAGCTCTAATCCTTGAGGAAAATGTATTGTGGCCGTAGCCTTTAAAATAGGAAAACGCCACTCGTTTCCTATTAAATTTAAATGAAGAATATCCGCTTTTTTTAAGAATTTTTTTCTTATAACATTTTTATAAATATATTCAATTTCATATTCATAAATACCAGCCGGTATTTCCCTACCCATATCTCCCATATAAATGCGTTTCATACTTTTTGTTGCATTACCCAAAGTATAACTCTTTTTTGTATTATCAAAAGTATAGGGTATTTTTTTTCCATTCCTTAAAACAGATCTGACTTCCAACGGTGTTTTTTCTTTAGCATAATAAAGAGGCAAATCACGATAAATGCCTCGTTTTATATCATTTCCCTCAGCTCTAACTTTAATTTTTTCTTTAATAAAAAGTGCCCCATCTTTTTCAATAAAAATATCAGAGTGAAATGACAGAATCTCTTCTCTTGCCTGCACATTCTCACAAAATAAACAGATAAGCAAAAAGACAAAACAATAAAAAATTTTTTTCATTTTAAATAATCCTTGATACGCAAAGCTTGTCCTTCAATGACATTTTCTAATTGGAAATAACCATAATCAGATACTTTCAACAAACATTTAAACAAACAAATAGGAAACAAATTTATAAATGTATTAAACGTTCGTACAACGCCATTATAATATCTACGGGCATGTTGCAAATCATCTTCAATCATAACTAGTTCTTGTTGTAATTTTAAAAAAATATCATTGGATTTTAAGATGGGATAAGCTTCTTTTAATATCAAAAGAGAACACAGCCCTTGCTCAAATAAGTTCTCAAAACTTTCTTTTTTAGATAAATTAGTTACCCCCATTGCCTGTGAACGAAATTTCGCCACATTTTCAAATACCTCACCCTCATGTTTACAATAAGAAGAAACCACTTTTATCAAATTAGGCACTAAATCGTACCGCCGTTTTAGCTGAACCTCTACACCGCTTTGTGCTTCAAACAACAAATTTTTAAGGCGAACAATTTTATTATAAACCCAAACAAAAAAACAGATAATAATCCCACAAAAAACAATCCATACCATTTTTCATATCTCCCTATGCTTGTTATAAAAGAAAACCCAACTAAAAACAAGAGAAAATTCTCATCATAAAAAGAACAAACTCCCACCAAAGTAATCTTTTTAGAAAAACTTGATTTTTTGATTTTTTTTTGATATGATACGCCCAAAATTAAAAGGAATAAAAATGACAGACTTATCACTTATCAGAAATTTTTCTATCGTTGCTCACATTGACCATGGTAAATCCACCTTGGCTGATCGGCTTATTCAAAAATGCGGTGCCGTTTCCGACCGTGAAATGAAAGAACAGTTGTTGGATAATATGGATATTGAACGCGAACGAGGTATTACAATTAAAGCCCAAACCGTCCGCTTAAACTATAAAGCCAAAGATGGTAATGATTATATTTTAAATCTTATTGACACGCCGGGGCATGTTGACTTTGGGTATGAGGTTAGCCGTTCTTTGGCTGCTTGCGAAGGCTCTTTACTTGTGGTTGACGCCTCTCAAGGAGTAGAAGCTCAAACACTGGCTAATGTTTATAAAGCTCTTGATGCAAATCATGAAATTGTTCCTGTTATTAATAAAATTGACTTACCTGCCGCAGAGCCGGATAGAGTTAAAGCTCAAATTGAAGATGTTATTGGCATTGATGCTTCTGAAGCCCCTTTAATTTCAGCTAAAACAGGTATCGGCATTGATGAAGTATTAGAAACAATCGTTACAAAGCTGCCTGCACCACAAGGAGATATAACCGCACCGCTAAAGGCAATGCTTGTTGATTCTTGGTATGATTCTTATTTAGGGATTATTGTTTTGGTTCGTGTAATTGATGGGACACTCAAAAAAGGAACCACTATCAAAATGATGGCAACAAACGCTGTTTACAAAGTAGAACGATTAGGCCACTTTATGCCAAAAATGCAGGATACTACTGAATTAAAAACCGGCGAACTCGGCTTT
This sequence comes from uncultured Alphaproteobacteria bacterium, assembly GCA_937906925.1. GTDB lineage: Bacteria > Pseudomonadota > Alphaproteobacteria > CAAHEQ01 > UBA3637 > RGIG4140. The sequence goes on along the minus strand of CALCTR010000038.1, from coordinate 322 downwards.
ATTATTTGTGGGATTAAATCTATTGGTGAAACACGCGTCGGTGATACAATTACAGATGAAAAAAATCCAACATCAGAAGCTCTCCCCGGATTTAAACCAAGTTTAAGTGTTGTCTTTTGCTCGCTTTTTCCAGTTGATATGAGCGATTATGAAAATTTAAAAGAATCACTTGGAAAACTACAATTAAATGATGCAAGTTTTCAATTTACTCCCGACAAATCTCAAGCATTAGGTCAAGGATTTAGATGCGGATTTTTGGGCTTGTTACATATGGAAATTATTCAGGAACGCCTCAGTCGCGAGTTTAATCTTGACCTGATTA
>CALCTR010000037.1 GCA_937906925.1 uncultured Alphaproteobacteria bacterium | reverse complement strand
TTTAACTTTGAAAAAACGTTATCAAAATAGGAGTGTGTATGCCAAAAGTATCTGTAATTGTTCCTGTTTATAATGTTGAAAAATATTTACCATCTTGTTTAGATGGTTTGATCAACCAAACATTTAAAGATATTGAAATAATCTGTATCAATGATGGTAGCACGGATGCAAGTGAAAAAATTTTAGATGAATATGCCTTGATGGATAAGAGAATTAAAGTTTTTTATCAGCAAAATAGTGGTCTTTCATTAGCGAGAAACAACGGATTAAAACAAGCAACAGGAGATTATATTTATTTTTTAGATTCTGATGATGTGATGCATCCACAGTTGTTGGAAATTTCTGTGTATATGATGGAAAAATATAATGCCGATTGGGTGAATTTTGATTTTTATAGAGGGGGAACCGTTGTATTTCAGAATGTAAAAAATTTTGATAAAATAAAGGTAAAAATCACATCCAATCCGGTAATGCTTGGTACGCATAAAGAAAAGTATAGAATTTCATTTAATGTATGGGCAAAACTTTATAAAAAAGAATTGTTAGAAGGAATAGATTTTATTCCTAAAATTCAATATGAGGATTTTCCGCATACATTTGCCATAATGGCAAAACGCCCCAAAACAGTTGTCATAAAAGAAAAGCTTTATTTGTACCGGATTAATGAAGAGAGTATTTCATTTCAAAAAGCAAAACCTCAGCAAATTAGAGATTATCGTTTGGGAATAGGTTATATTTTGATGATTTATAATAATTCAAAACTAAAAAAAGAGTTTGACTTTTTAAAAAGAAAATTTTTACCCAACATTTTGAAACAACAGTATGGAAAATGTATACGATCGCCAGAAAATGTGCGGTCAGAAATGTTAGAGGAGTTTGCTTTAGAATTAAAAGAAATAGATGCGATTAATGCTCTTTCATGGCGAGGGCACAAATTAAAGAGATATTTAAAATATAAAAAATTAATGAAATTAAATTAAGTGGAGTTGGTAATGAGTGTGTTAGAAAAATTAAAAAAACAAATTGATTCGCATGAAGTCATATCATTTGATATCTTTGATACGTTGTTGGTACGTCCATATGTAAAACCGACAGATTTGTTTTTACATATGGAGAAAATATATAATGCATCTGGTTTTGCAGAAAATAGAATTAAATCCGAACAAGAGGCAAGAAAAAAACACTCTGATAAAGAAGATATTACCCTAGATGAAATCTATGATGAAGTCTTGGTTAAATATAAAGATTTTAAACAAAAGGAAATGGATTTTGAGGCTCAGGTTTTACAGCCAAATCCTCAGATGAAAGAGGTTTTTGATTATGCAAAAAAACAGAATAAAAAAATAATAATAATTTCTGATATGTATTTGCCACAAGATTTTCTTGAAAAAGTATTAAAAGAAAAAGGGTTTGCTGGATTTGAAAAATTGTATGTATCTTGTGCTATTAAAAAAACAAAATGGACTGGAACATTATATGATTACGTGTTGTCAGATTTAAATGCGATAGGTTATGAAATATTGCACATTGGAGATAACAAACAATCTGATTTTGAACTTGCAAAGAAAAAAGGTTTAAATTCTTTTTTAGAATCTAAACCCATAGATCTGTTAATTCAACAAAATGAACGGGCTCAAAAATTATACCAGATAAAAAAAGACAATTTAGATGCCTCTATTTTATTAGGAATTATGGCGATTTATGAGTTAAATAAGAATCAAGAGTATTGGGAAGATTTTGCTTTCAAATATGCAGGACCGGTTATTTATGGATATGTTTCATGGTTAAAAAAAGAGTTTGCAACCGACAAAATAAGAGAGGTTTTATTCGTTGCTAGAGATGGGTATTCATTGCAAAAAGTTTTTAATATTATTAATGATACCGGTATTAAATCACATTATTATTATGCCCCGAGAATTTTAAATTTGGTGTGCAATTTAAATTATAGGCATAGTATAGATCAAGGTGAAAAATTTGGACTAGTAGCATTAAATAGTGTCTTAAATTATTTTAAAACAAAGGATGAATTCTTAGAAAAAAACACTCCAACTATTAAAACATGTGCGGAAGGTGATGCTTTTATAAAAAAGCATATAGATATATATCAAAGGTTGGCAATTCAAGAACAAAAAAATTATCAAAAATATTTTGAACAGTTTAATATAACAGGAAAAAAAGTCGCCTTAGTTGATACTTGTAGCACCTTTCTTTCCGCTCAAAAATCTTTAATGGTTGGACTGCCTGATAAGGATATAAAGGGATATTATTGGTTTACATGGGAAGGTACACAAAAAGATATCTCTAAATATAATACATCAACTTTTCAACAAACTCATCGTCAGGAATTTTTAGATTGGAGTATTATGGAGTTTTTTATGACAGCTCCAACACCACCTGCAGAACGTATTGAAGATGGTAAAGTTATTTTGAAAAAAATAAATTCATATGAAAAAAAGAGAATGGAGGTGTACCCCTTTGTATGTAATGGTATTGTTAAATATACTGAATTTGTAAAAAAGATATTTAATAAATATACCGTTTCTTTTGATGATACTTTATTGATTGAATGGGTAAATATTTTAATAGCTATTTCGACAACAAGGGATATGGAAATGTTAAGTAATATACAACATGCGGGAGATGCAGAGCACACAATATATCAACCAATTTTACTATCATGGTTTAATAAAAACAACGCTAATTATTATTCGCTTAATAAAAATAAAAAATTTTGGTTATTTGGCATCCCCTTTTTAAAATTAAAGAAAACAACACACAGTTGGAATTTTTTATTATTTCATTGTTTGTCATTTGTAAAATTTAGAATAAAGACCAATAGAAAAACTTTTTATTTTTTCAATCTTCCGTTATTCCAAATTAGAAATAAGAAAAATAAAACAAAATTTTTATTATTTAAAACGTTGCCAATTATCACAGTAAAAAGGAAGTAGTGTATGATAAAACCGCTTATAAGTATTGTTGTCCCAGTTTATAACGTTTCAAAATATGTGGAACAGTGTATAGAAAGTTTATTAAAACAAACAATGAAAGAGATAGAAATCATTGTTGTTGACGATTGTGGAACGGATGATTCAATAAAAAAAATTGAAAAAATGGCCTTATTAGATGCAAGAATTAGAATTATATACAATGATGAAAATCAGGGATTAGGAGAAAGTAGAAATATTGGACTAAAATATGTAACAGCCGAATATGTTTCTTTTTTAGATTCAGACGACTGGGTGGCTGATGATTTTTGTGAAAAATTATATAATGCATGTATCAAAAATAGTGCTGACATTGCTGTATCAGATTTTATTTATTATTATAATAAAAATGATAAAAAAAGAGGATGGACGAGTAATTATAATTTTATGTCAGAAAAAACAGTTATTGTAAATCCCAAAGATAAACAATATAGTATTTATGCTTGTAGTGTTTGTGCTAAAATTTTTAGAACAGATCTTTTTAGACAATATAATATTAAGTTTCCAAAGGGCTTATATTATGAAGATGTTCCTGTAACTTTTTTTACAACTATGATAGCAAATAAATTAGTTCTTGTAAAAAATACACAATTATTTTATAGACAACGCGAAGGTTCAATAATGGCAACAACAAATGCAAGTAAAAAGCCATTAGATATTATTAAAATATATGAATATATACTTCACTTTTTGTCTGTTAATAATGTTAAATACAAAAAAGAGTACCAACAAATTTTAGAAAATTTTGCTGTTTTTAATATTTATGGGTATTATTTAGCAGTACATCCATTATATAAGGATGAATTTTGGAAATCTATGAAAAAATTTTTCAAAAAAATACATATGAAAGATAATCCATATTTAACATTTCCAAATCGTAAATTATACTATTATGTGTGTTATGGTGATAAAATTTTACAAACAATGTATGTGAAATTATTTGATTTTGTTCCATTGCTAAAGTACATAAAAGCGGAGCGTTCAATCTTAATAAAACTATTTGGTATAATACCTCTTTTTGGTAAAAAATGGAGTGAACAGAAAAAGAAGTATAGTGTTTTTGGAATTCTTTTTTGGAAAACAAAACTAAAAAACAAGAATAGACGGGATTTTTTATTTGGGTTTATTCCGATAATAAAAGTGAAATCTAAATCTTAGATTTTAAACATAAAAATACTTTTATAGTTTTTGTAGGAAAAAGAAAATGAAAAATATTTTATTTACGGGGTATTATTTTGATGGGTATCATGGTTCTATGCTCCACATTTGTGAAATTGCGGGTTATTTAACTAAAAAAGGTTTTTCTTGCTATTGTGCATCGGTTAGTATTACAGATGAAATAAAAGAATATGCCAAAACAAAAGGATTAACAGTTCTTTCTGTCAATGATGGAGCCTTATTAAGCAGAACCTATGATTATGTATGGGCATATCATTTTCCAATTTTAGGATATTTACTTAATAACGGGTTAAAATACAAAAAGATTCATATTGGTTCTCTTTCGTCCTTTGTTGCAGTTGAACGTCCGGTATTATTCTATGATGAATGTGCCTTATTCTCCGTTATGAGTGAAGAAACAAAAGAAAACTTGATAAAGGAATATAGAATAGAACAAGATAAAATTTTTCTTTTAAGAAATTTGTTGCCAGATGATTATCCTTCCTATAGTATTATTAGCAAACCGAAACAAATCTTTCCCCAGAAAATTGCTGTAATATCTAATCATCCTCCAAAAGAATTGGTAGAGTTGAAAGAATTCTTACCAAATACAGAAATTACATGTTATGGCGTTCAATCTGCGCATTATCAACCAATAACGCCTGAATTAATTTCTAAATATGATGTGATTGTAAGTATTGGCAAAACAGTCCAATATGCATTGGGGATGGGGATCCCTGTCTATAACTATGATTGTTTTGGAGGAAGTGGTTATATCACATTGGAAAATATAAATAAAGAGGAATACTTTAATTTTAGTGGCAGAAGTTATTGCAGAAAAATAACCTCAGAAGAAATTGCGAATGAAATTTTGACTGGATACGAAAAAGCTATTCAGGAATCAGATAAATTAAAAAAACTGGCGATTGATAGATATCTTTTATCTAAAAATATTGATACCATAATAAACCTATTGGATAGCAAAGAAGATACAAAATTAACAACAGATGCTCATTATAAGCTTTTTATGGCTTACTCAACGGCATTTATAAATGAAGTTCTTTTTTTGCGTGATAACATAAAACAGTTGTCAGAAAATTATAAAAATAATTCTTTTATACTAGAGGAACAGATTAAAAATCTAGAGTATAAAAATATAGACATTATGAAAGAGTGTGAAAATTACAAAAATAATTCTTTCATATTACAGAAGAAAATTGAAAATTTAGAATATAAAAATCATTTTCACCTACCTAAACCACTTGTGCTGTTTTTATCTTGTTTTATTCCTAAACGTAAAAACAGAAAACATTTTAGGAAAATTCACACAATGAAAAAAATAAAGATTGCATGCATAATGTGTGTTAAAAACGAAGAAAAATATCTGCCTACTTTTCTTAAACATATAGAAAAATATGTGGATTCAATCTTGGTTGTAGATGATGGTTCAACTGATTCTACTATACAAATTTTAGAGAAACATCCTCTTGTTAAAGAGATATGTAAGTTACCCATTCATAATGGTAGAGAATATAATGAAAGGAAAAATAGAGAAATTGCAATAGGATTGGCTCAAAAGCATAAAATAGATTGGGTTTTATGTTGCGATCCTGATGAACGCTTTGAATTGGCTTTCTTAAAGGACATTAGAAAAATTGTCAAATCGGCTGGTAATAAACGTTTATGTTACCATTTACATTTTAGAGAACTTTGGGATAGTACCAAAACATATCGTTGTGATGGTATTTGGGATTTAAAGGAAAAAGGAATTTTATTTCCCATATCTCAAAATGAGGACCATTCTTATACAAACATTATTCATGTTCCATGGTTTTCAAAAGATATTACAATCCATAAACAAATTAATTATAATTTATATCACTTAAGAATGATAAGAGAGGAAGATAGAGAAAAACGAAAAGATTTATATAAATTTTTAGATCCTAAAAATGAAATTCAAACAATTGGATATGATTATTTAACAGATCTAAAAAATCTGAAACTAAAAACTATTCCCAAAAATAAAAGATATGATATTAAAAAAATTCCTTCTTTTTTATTAGATATGGAATAGTATTAAAGACATGTTAATGTCTATTACCCTATGTGTATAAAGTTTTTTATAAGAAATAGATTTTCCTTATCTTAATCCCCACTTATAACTCAAAAAGGATATGCATATTTAGGATGGGGTTAGTCGTTTGTATCATAAAAAATAACGGGGATATTTTCATCTTTTGTCATAGGTTCAAAGCGTTTCAGTCTATCGTTAAAAAGGGCTTCATCAATATAAAATTCATTTAGATTTGTTTTTGTCCGGTTTAAAACCCGTTTTTTTGCTGTCTGGATATCACATCTAAGAGCATGAAAAATCACATCAGTTGTCAGTGTCTTAGCCCACTCATAATATTTTTGGCGGATGTGTTTTTCCCAAAAGCCATAATCCATAATTACATTATTGCCTTTTTTTATTTCTATAGCGGCCTGTTCTTTAATTTGGGCGTCTATAATCTGATACCTTTCTTGTGAGAAATCTTCAGAATTTCTGCCATAGCGTTTAATCATCGCTTCATCATGTGTTAAACGAATTGCCGGCAATTCTTTTTCTAATCTTTTGGAGAGGGTTGTTTTTCCAAATCCCATAAACCCGTGAATTAAATGTATTGTTGGCATAATACCTCCCTTAAAATGTGTTTCTTTTATTTTAGGGGAGGTATATAAAAAAATCTATATAAATTAACAAAAAAAGTATTTTAGTTTAAATGTGCCTCTATAAACCAAACAAATTTATCCAATTCTTCCACTGCCTGCGTGTAATAATCAATGGTAGCAGCATCCGCATTGGCGTTGTCTATATCGTTTCTAAGAGCATTGGCAACACCGGCATAGCGTATATGCAGTTCGCGTAAGTGTTCCAAAGATGAGGATATTGTTTCCGGATATTCTTCAAATGATGTCTGTTGCACCAAATGTTCCGGTGTGCCGATGGCGACAAAATTAAGTTGCACGAGTCGTTCGGCAAAGATATCTACATATTTTTGCAAGGCGTTATAAAATTCATCCAGCATTTCATGAATGGCGATAAAATTTGGACCTTGCAAGTTCCAATGGGCCTGTTTTGTGATTAAAGAAAGATTTAAAAAATCAACTAAATATTTATTAAGTGTTTCGGCACTTGTATTTAAAATATCAGTGTCAAATTCTAAAGCTGTGGCTCGTTTTAACATTTGTTGTCCCATATTTTTCTCCTTATATTGAAGGTTGTTGTTTTGAAAGTTTAACGAATCGTACCAGTTCAAATAATCCGTAACCGACGAGATAAAGGCCTAATAATACCGTGATGGCAATAGCTCCGACAGCCGGATAAATAAAAATCAAAATTGAAAACATAATACCTAAAATACCGGCACTTATCATGGCTTTATAGGGGATGTCAACCGAATGCCTGAGTTCTAATCCCATGGCGAGCTGTACAATGCCATTAAACAAAATCCATAAGGCAAAAATAATCGGCAATGTTGCAGCTGAAAGACCAATGTTTGTTAAAAAAAGCAAACCGATGAAAATATCCAAAATGCCTAAGGCTAAGATGGCATAAGAATCACCTTGTCTAAATGAGAGTAGGTAGCCTGTGCCGATAAAAACAAACAATAATCCGACAAATAACGTTGAAGCTATCAGTGCATTTAATGGGTTAAACAAAACGTATATACCGCTTAAAATAAGTATAATGCTGACAAGCAAAAGCCATAGATTTTTAAAAAATAAACTGTGTAACATTTTTCCTCCTAAGTAAAAAATAACGCCTTTTTTTAATTAAGGGTTGTTTTTTGTTTTTCAAGAGGAGGGTAATAAAGAAATATTCTTTTATGTCAATAGGTTATAATGAAACTTCTTTCTGTTTTTTTAAAGAAATAAGGCCTTTTTTTTGTGTGGCCGACAGATTTTTAGCCAATTTATTTAAGAGGGCTAATTCTTGCTTACCTGCAAATTTATTAAAACGGATATTTCTTAATGTTTGTGGTAAAAGAGTCTCTCTTTCATTGGGAGTGAGAATACTCAGATAATTGATGATGGCAGCGGGATACCCCTTTAAAACAGATATTCTAAAAGCATTTTTAATCACAGTTTTTTCTTCAGGTGTAGCTATTTCATAATCTTTTTTTAAACGGGAAAATAAAAGATTTTGAAAACTTTGATTCTGTGGTTTTTTTACCTCATTTAACGCATCAAAAAGAACAGTTGAAAATCTGACTTTTCTCAGGTTAGGCAATTTAAGTACAAAGGGGATAATACTATCTGCCTTTTCAATGGTCCTATACTGCATCATTAAAGGAGCCAATGTTGTAAATTTAGAAAATTTTAAAATATCTTTGTACCCGCGATTATCCGTATAAGGTGCTTGATAATCATAAAAACGGTGAAAATACATCCCCGTAATCAGCATGGCTTTCATAGCGGCTAATCCCATAACGGCTTGTCCTTTTCTGGCCTCATTTAAAAGACTTAAAACTTCCTTTTTTTGTTCAAACAAGGCAATAGCAATTTCAGATTTATCTTGTGAGGTTTCAATTTTTTTATGAAGAGAAATCAAACGTGCAATTTTTTCATTAGCAATGGCGTTTAATTTAGTCATAGAAATCAAGTTTTTTTTAGAAGAAATATTTGCCTTGGGCTGTGTCATTATCTGCTATCCTTTTCTTTTTTGTAAAGATAGCATATAACTGCTTATTTTTCAAGCAGAAAGTAAAAAAAAGAGAGGCTTTACGCCTCTCTTTTTTGTTTTTTTAGACTGCCTTAGAATTTGTATTTTAAGGAAGCAAGTCCTGTGTGGTTGGTGTAATCACCTTTGAACAGGCCTTCATATTCTAAAGCAATTTCAGCTTTTCGGTTGATATCCAAACCGACTCTGGCACCGATTTCAATACCAAATTCATCCATATTCTCTGTTACAACTTCATAACGAGAACCGTTTACAAGAGCAACGGAATTTTCCATATCCGGTTCAATGAAGTCATATGTCAGAGCGGCTCTGAATTCCGGATACCAAGACAAAGATGGTGAAAGTGTGTATCCGATTGTGTATTGAGCCCCTAAGATACCGGTTAAGATTTGTCCGTCGGCATCGCTGACTTTTTGTCCTGCAGAGTCTGTGTAGCCATGTTGTTTGATATAAGTATATCTTAAACCGACTTCAGGAGAGATAACACCGGTTGCCCAGTCGCCTGAAACGTACGGCCCCATCTTTTTACCTAACATAATTTGAGCACCTAAGACGTCAACATCATATTCGGCATCAATAGTTTGAGAAAATACTTTCTTTTCTTCTTCATAACTGGAACGTGTATAAAGAGCTAACCAGTTTGTGTAGAATCTGTTTGGATTGTATTCCCCGTAAATCATAGCTGTATGAGAGCTGACTTCTGTGTCTCTTTCAACAGCGGTACCATCAGCGGTTGTGTAGGCATAGGCAACACCCAATCTTGTATCCGGAGAAATATGTCCGTCAAAACCGATGGCAAGCCCTTCTGTATCTACATCAAACCCTTTTTTGGCACTGTATTCAGATTGACCGTATAAAGCTTGAACCCAAAGGTTTGATTGTTTACGCGGGAATTTGTAGAAACGTTTGCCTCTGTGGATATAACCTGTTCTTTCCATTGAAGAATAGAGCTGTTTGGAAATGACGCCAGCTAAACGACGGGTAATCTCAGTTGAGTGTGCCTGAATAAGCGGAGAGACATCCGGAGCAACACCGGATAAGGCTCTTTGATATTCTTCGGAATCACAGCCTAAACGCTGAGCGGCTTCATTTAAAAGCTCTTGAATTGTTTCAGCTTTATCATGACCTTCCATTTTGCCTTCTTCTACCCAAGCGTTATGGATACAGCCACCATTTGGACAGATCTTATCATCAGGATCATCTGGAACAACCGGATCATCAGGATCATTAGGATCATCAGGATCATCTGGAACAACCGGATCATCACCTGTGTTTCTGGATAAGGTATATTTACCATCACCATTTGCGGTAATTTTATACATTTTATTTTCTGTAATAGTGGTAAATTCTTCTCCAATGGTTGTACCGGTTGGTGTTTGCAAGATGTCAAATGTTTTAGACCCTTTATCAAAATGTTCACCGGCGGCAACCATAATGGTAAGTGTGTTGTTGCCGTTTAATGTAATATCATTGGCTGAAATTTTACCAAACTCTTTGCCAGATGCAGCATTAACGTGTGTTAAGATTTCAGAGTTGTTTTTAATGGTAACATCATCAGCATAAAGTGTTGATTTACCAATATCAATTCGGCTGTTGTTAATATTAACGGTACCTGTTTTACCACCCCTTATATTGATAACGCCTTTGGTGAGATCTTGTGAATGGTGTAATTGCAAGGTACTGTTGTTAATGTTCAATTCACCGGCATTGAGGATATCTTCACCATCAGCAAACAAGCGTTTTTTTGTTGTTGGTGCTGTTTTATTTGTGTAAGGTGAATAATCTAAATCCAATGTATCTGCTGCATTGTTAATGTTAACAATACCACGTACTGTTGGATTATCGGTAGTAGAGGCATTTATGTAAATAGCACTACCCATACCTTCAGTCGTCGTACTGTTACCGCTAAAGGATATTGTTGAGGCATTATCCAATGTAACGGTACCGGATGTATAGATGGCACCACCTTTTTCAGCCGTGTTGCCTGTAAAGGTATCGCCACCTGTTGATGTATAGGTTGCCCCGACTCCATTATAAATAGCCCCGCCAACACTTTCGGCTGAAACTGAATCACTAGCCTTGTTATTGGTAAATGCTACATTCTTAGTTTTGAGCTGACCAACATTATAAATGGCTCCACCATAATTGCCGTCTGTTGCTGTTGTACTGGTTCCTTTAGCTTCATTCTGGGAAAAGATGGTTTTTGTACCACCATTTTGATTTATATTAAGTGTACCGACATTATAAATGGCACCACCCTTTTCAGCAGTGTTAGAACCAAAGGCAGCCTGCGTTGTATTTGAGGTATTTATATCAAATGTGCCGTCGTTACGCATAGCACCACCGGTACTTGTTGCTTTGTTACCTGTAAAGGTGTCGTTTGTTGAAACAAAGTTTGCGTTTCCCGTATTGAAAACAGCCCCACCTGACAAGGCTTCGTTGTTTTGATAAGTGTTGCTAGTGGATGTAACTTTGTTGGTGGTAACACCGTCTACATAAAAATTATAAATAGCACCGCCCATGCCAGCGGTATCAGATGTTGCTTTGTTGCCGGTGAAGGTGTTGGATGTAATTGTAGCAACAGAATCATTGGCAATAGCACCACCGGCACCGGCTGAGTTTGCTGTAAATGTGCTGTCTTTTACTGTAATTGAGCCATTTTTAAATGTATTTGTTGTTGTATTATCAATCGTTTCTGAGCTTTTAAAGTTACCGATAGCACCACCGACATTTGTGGCTGTATTGTTTTGATAAACATCATTTGTAGAGGTAAAGGTTCCCGCGTTATAAACGGCACCACCACCACCAACCGAGGCTGTTGATTTATTGGCATCATAAATGTTATATCTTGAATCAACTTTAATTTGTTTACCCGTTTCCGGTGTGTGAACAAACATGGCACCGCCGAGTGTACCTGTATTGTTGTAGAATTTGTTACCTTTATCTTGTGTGTCGCCACCGATTGTTGATGTGGTTGATAATTTACCTTCAATATCTATAGCACCGCCGTGTCCTTCGGCCGTATTACCGGTAAAGGTTGAGTTTGTTAATGTTAAGTTGGAACCACTGGCGTGTATTGCTGCCCCATGGTCGTTAGAGGCATTATTGATAAAAAATGAATTGCTGATATCTGCTGTTGTTGCCGTATTGGTTGTGTTCGTTAAAGCAATAGCGGCACCAAGATCTTTGTTATGACCCGGAGCATAAGAGCCTGCTGCGGTTGATGCATTAGCAAAAACAGAATTGTCAACAGTCAGATTGACACTCTCAGCCAAAACGGCCGGAGTTTCAATTACTGTTAACTTTTGAGAGGGATTGTCTTGGTTTTTGATATCAACGCCAGTTGAATTTAAATAAGGTGTCAAGTTTGTGATATAGCCTGCGACTGTAACATTTTTATAATCCGGGTTTGTAACAGAACCGACATTTTTAATTGTAAGTGTGCCACCTAAAGCTGAGTTACTTGACGCTTGCTTTGATTCTTTATCATAAATCAGGTTAGTAACGGCAATAGGACCATAAATTTTTTCAGTCCCTTCTAAACCGGTGATTGTCCAGTCAATTGTCCTGGTGGTACCGGTATGTGAATCTATTGTATTAAAAGCTGGTGAAACAAAATCTTCTTTTAACTGGGAGGTATTACTTGGTATGAGTAATTCAGACGCCCCGTTTGCAACAGTAGAATTAACAGTTGTAGCTTCTTGGTTATTAAATTTTTGTGCATCTGATAAAAGATTGTAAGTATAATCTGCAGAAGCAGAGGGAATATAAGATACAACGGATAAAATTGTTGCACCGAGTAAAAATGATGTGAATGTTGCCTTTTTCATTGGTACCTCCGGCGTTAAAATAAGAGAGTTACACTTATACTTATCTTGATTGTAACACGCTTTTACATAAAAAGCTATAAAAAAATAATAAAAAGATATTTTTTTACCGTATTAAGTCTTATAAAGATAAGATTTTTGTTTTTTTAACCCTCTTTTTTTTGTTAAACTGTCCCTTTATTCTACCATATTTTTTTGGAATATGATGGTATCATTATTTATGTATATTATTTTGTTCATATTCGCACCAAATATTGCCGATTTTTATAATATTCCGCTTCTTTCTGATGTTTTAAGAGTACAAGCTGTTGTTTTATTTATACATGCTTTTACTTTGGTACAATCCAATCAATTAAGAAAAAATCTTAATTTTAAGTTAATATCCAAAGTTGCTATAAGTACTTCAATAGTTTCTTTGTGTATAACAATTATTATGGCATACCAGGGGTTTGGAGTATGGGCTTTAGTAGCACAAAATATAATTTCTGCAGCGATTCCCGCTATTGTATATTGGTTTTATGTAAAGTGGCGTCCTTTATGGACATTTTCATGGCCTTCATTTAAGGAGTTGTTCGGTTTTGGATTTTATATGTTTTTAACTCATATAATTAATAATTTCAGTAGCCAAATTCAAGGTTTGTTGATTGGTAGGGTTTACAATCCGGCGACAATGGGGTATTATTCAAAGGCCCATTCAACGGAAAAATTGGCGGCATCAAGTATTTCATCTGTATTGACCCAAGTAACATATCCATTATATGCACAAGTTCAAGATAATCTGCAGATGATGATAAATCTAATCTGAAAGATGACGATGATTATCTCATATTTGACTTTTCCATTAATGTTTATACTTATCTGCTATGCGGTTTCAATAGGCTATCTTTTTGTTATTATATTCAGAACGTTGGTTACCAAGTGTTCCTTATTTTCAGGTTCTATGTGTTGCTGGAATTGTAAATTGTTTAATGGGTATTAATACTCAAACAATATCAGCAATAGGTAAAAGTCGGACCATGTTTACTTGGACAATAGTTAAAAGAGTTATAGGTATAGGATTTATTGTTGGTGGTCTTTTTACTTTTGGTATGAAAGGTTTGTTATGTGGTTTTGTCTTGAACTGTTACTTTTCATATTTCGTTAATATTGTTTTAGTTTCGAAACATATAGGTTATAAGTGGTATAAACAATTATTAGATTTACTACCTGTTGCAGTCATATCTATAGTATCAATTAGTATTTGTTATTATGGTATTGGATATTTTCAGTTAGAAATCTACATGGACGCTATACTCAAAACTATACTTTTTATATTTATATATATTGCATTATCTAGATTATTTAATCTAGAAGCTTATAATTATACATTAAGCATTATTCCCGTGAAATACAGATATTGGGAAAAAAGATCAAAATAAGTCATTAATAAATAAAATATCAAATGTATATTCATTTAATGTATTTGATACAGAAACAAGCATACCCGACAGTAAGGTTGAGA
>CALCTR010000036.1 GCA_937906925.1 uncultured Alphaproteobacteria bacterium | reverse complement strand
GAGGGCAGACCCCCGACAAGAGGGGGTCAAGGTTCGGCGGCCTTTAGGACGCGACGCCGGCAGGCGGTCCGATAGGACGAGGAATTTATTCCGAGCAATCAAGTAGTCGCCTACCATATAAGAAAGACACCTTAGGGTGTCTTTTTTTTATGTGTAGCGATTATGGATTTGAGGGCAGACCCCCGACAAGAGGGGGTCAAGGTTCGGCGGCCTTTAGGACGCGACAGCACAAGCAATCTCATGATAAAAACTCTTTTATACAACTTGACATAAAAAACTTGCTTTTTAAATCAAGCATCGTTAAAGTAAAAAAAGGTCAACTTTTTAAACTCACAGCACAAAGCAAGCTAATCCTATCCTTGCCTCATGTCTGTTGGTTTTTAGAATAACAAAATTTGAGGATATAATGAAAAAACTATCATCTCACTTTATCAAAATTACACTTATTGTTTTGTGTTTGATATTCCTTTGTTTTCATTTTACAAAAAAACCTTATTTTTCAATTATTATCAGCTCGTATAATTATGCCCACTTTTTACCTAAAACAATTGAGTCCGTTTTAGAATCCACCTTTAAAAATTATGAAATTATCATTGTTAATGACGGGTCAACAGACAACACATCCGAAATTTTAAAGCGATATAAAAATCATCCCAAAATCACCATCATTGAACATGAAAATCAAGGGTTATCCCTTTCCAGAAATAAAGCGATGAAACTGGCTAAAGGTAAATATTTTTGGTTTGTAGACGCAGATGACTGGATTGACAGACGGGCTTTAGAACGTCTTTACAATAAAACAAAAAACAAACCTCTTGATATTGTTTCTTTTTACACCTGTAATGTTGACGAAAATGGCAACTTTAGAGGCATGGGGGAATATGACAGACTGCCTATCCGTTTAGAACTAAGACCGCAAGATATATTTACTATTGACGAGCTGACAGTCGGTGATATATTATCATACCCCGTTACATCCGGCAAACAAATTTACAGAAGAGAATTTGTTCAGAAAAACAAAATTGAATTTCCGCCCAGAACACTGTTTGAAGATGATGTATTCTTTTTAGACAATATATTCTCCGGTGCAAGAATATCGGTTATAAAATCTGTTTTATACAATAAACGTTCTCATTCAGGGGCTATTACTGCCGATAAATCCCGTTTTTACGACTCCTATCTGCGTATTGCAAAATATATTTACGAACGTACACACAAAAATAAAAAAAATACCGACAAAGCCAATGGTGTAAGCAATATTTATATTAACGGTATCTTTGGTAGATGGTATTGGAATAACGATGAACAAAAACAAAAATTTTATCCGGATCTTGTCAAGGTCGGAGCCTTTATCAACAGTCAGCCGAACAACGAGTATTGGATTCCTAAAAAGGCAAAATTTAAAGAATTTTTTAATTCTCCCGACGTCCAGCGTTATAAACCAAAATAAAAATAATTTACCCCCGTTTAAGCGGGGGTTTTTAAATCAAAAGGGCATTATTTTCTTGACATTTTTTAACAGATAATATATTATACATTAAGATACAATAAATGAAGTAACGGACAAAATAATGGCTATTATATTAAAAACACCCATTGAAATTATGGAGGATTTAGCCTCCAAAATAAAAAACAAAAGATTGGAACTTAACTTAACCCAAGAGGGTATCTGTTCCAGATCCGGTGTGAGCTTAGGCTCTCTTAAACGTTTTGAATCTACCGGTCAAATTTCTTTAGAATCTCTCTTAAAACTGGCTCATGCCATGGGCGAGTTATCTGAATTTGATACCCTACTACAACCTAAAAAAAACAGAAGTTCTCTTTTTGGAGAGGCAAGACCCATTAAACACCGACAACGTGGCAAACTAAAATAAGAGGTTTTAGATGAAGCTAAATGTCTATTTAAACGCTTATCAAAAAAGAATCTTTATCGGCATTTTAGAACAACGGGATAATATTTTATTTGAATACGCCCCCTCTTTTTTAAAATTGGGGATATCTCTTTCTCCTTTTATGTTACCGCTTCAAAAAGGCATTTTTGAAGATAAAAAACTCACTTTTGACGGATTATTCGGCCTATTTAATGATTCTTTACCGGATGGATGGGGATGTTTGTTATTAGACAGATACTTACAAAAAAAAGGGCTTTCATATTATGAAATTACCCCTTTGCATCGTCTCTCTATTATCGGCACACAAGCTCTGGGGGCTTTAGAATACGAACCGGAACAAACACCGGATGAGCCTATTTTAAATGAAATTCAATTAGATACTCTTTCATTAGGTGCTGATCAGATTTTGCAAGGTGAAAGTTCTGAGCTATTGGAACATCTGCGTTCTCTCAACGGCTCGGCCGCCGGTGCCAGACCAAAAATAACAGCTCTTGTTTCAAAAGATTTTAAAACAATTAAAAGCGGTCGGGAAGAAACGGATGGTTTTACCCCTTGGATTATCAAATTTTCTTCAAGCTCTGATGATAATAATTTAGGGGCATTGGAATATATTTATTCTCTTATGGCTAAAGAATCTGGTATTGAAATGCCCGAAACGCACCTCTTTCCCTCTCAAACATCTGCCGGACATTTTGCAACCAAACGATTTGACCGCGACGGTATCAACAAAATACATGTCCATAGTGCTTGTGGTTTATTACATGCTTCCCATCGGATTCCTACCTTAGATTATGAAAATCTCATTCGTTTAACTTCTCATTTAACACATGACGAACGAGAAGTAGAAAAAATGGTTCGCTTGATGATGTTTAACGTTAAATCAGGAAATAAAGATGACCATACTAAAAATTTTGCCTATCTAATGACAAAAAATTATGAGTGGAAAATGACGCCTGCTTTTGATATTACCCCCTCTGCAGGTATTAACGGTGAACAAACCGCAATGGTCAATGGAAAGGGACGCAAAATTTTAAATGACGATCTTATTCAGACGGCTAAACTCTCCGGTTTATCTCTTAGCAAGATTAAAGAAATATTATCTCAAGTTGAACAAGCCTTATCCAGATATCCGGTTTACCTAAAAGAGTTTGATATTTCTACAAATTTAGGCCCTCAAAAATAAATTGTTGTCTTTTATCAAAAAAAAGTGTATAATAGATGTATGGGGTATTTTTATAAAGGGGGCTTAAATGTTTGCATTTTTCAGAGATTTATTTCAAAAAGAAGAGATAACACCTACCACCGAGGCAGAAACTAAAGATACAAAGAGTGCCACGCAAGAAGCTCTCAGTGATATCGGTGAAGGGTTATTAGGGGCTACACAGGCAGAAGTAGATGCCCAAAAAAAAGCAGAAGAATCTGAGACTAAAAAAGAAAGCACAACAACGCAAGAAGAACCAACTGAAAAAGAAAGCATCGCACAAGAAAATGAAGCTTTAGCTGATGCAATGCAAAATAATCCTGATTGCCGTGCAACTTTATCCCAATCAGCTCAAAATATTACAAACGAGCATCAAGAAATTGACCGCTCCAAAACTTTTGATAGTGGTGGGAGAGGTTAACTTTCACATTTATTTACAAAAAAAAACGCCCCTAAACGGAGCGTTTTTTTATAAAAAGTATCCTATTAAAAAATACCTTTAACAGCATTAACCAAACTTTCAGATGATTTTTTAGCCTCATCTACGATGTTTTTGGCTCCCTCAACAACCTGATTGGCACTTTTTGTTAAAAGGTCTTGAACACCTTTTGCCGTTGCCTTAATACTTTCAACAGAAATCATATCAAAAATCATAACGGCAACATCTTTAATTGTTGTCTTTTTATCTTTTTGCCCAATATTTTTTTGTTGCATATTCGGCAAAGGAATATCCATTGTTTGATTTAAAAAACCAAGTGTCAATGATGAATTGTTAATTTGCAAATCTTTAATAACAACTGCTTTGTTAGACGCTTTTTGTTGAGGCGTTTCTTCTTTTTTTGCCTGTTGTTGCGTCGTTGTTGTTTTATTTGATGATTTCACAAAACTATCAACATTGTTTTTAAGCGTTGTTAAATTAGACGTTACTGTTCCATTTTGATAAGTGGCTTCAGCTGCAACATGTGTCCCATCAATTAAAATTTGGTTGATTATAATTTTATCTGTTAAAACAGATTTCGGCTCAAATGAAACGGCAATTTTTTTAACTGAAAAAATATCTGATGATTTAAACCCTTTAGGATTTCCGATTTCCAAACCGGTTAAAGAAATCTCTCCCTTTAACAAAGAGATATCCACATCATCTAATTTCGCTGTTGTTTTTGTTACCTCTGGAACATATGTTTCTACCGCCTTTTTAATGATATCGCCGGCATAATAATAAGCACCAACACATAAAAGAACAACTAAAATCAATAAAAATAATATCGTTTTTAAAATAAATTTTATCATTTTATTCTCCTTAAAAAAAATCTCTTATTACAATATAGTCTTTTTTTTGTTTAAGCAAAACTTTTTTTAAAATTACCGGTAAATGTATTTTTAATCGGCTCAAAAGCCATTGCTTTTTTGATAATTTCCTTTACTTCAGACACTAAATATTTTCTATTACAAAAATCCAACCGATAAAACAAAGGTGTTATACCTTTTAGCTCTGATGCAATATAAAAAGGCGTCTTTTTCATCACAACCGTCTGGCAATTTTTTGATAACGCGACAAACACATCTTTTCCGGATCTGATTTCCTCTTCAAACGGCATTTTAGAACAGGTACTGCAACTGTTTTTTCTGATACAATTATCAGAAATAAACAGTTCTGTATCCTGATACACGACCAAGCTTGTTTTAGAACAAATTTCGGTTAATTTTTTGATGTTTTCCCGCGTATCTTCCACACTCAAAGTTATTCCTTTAACTTTTTGCTCAAATGCATATGCCATCGCCTCAGAATTCATCATACCAATGGAACTATCCAAATAAATTTCAGCTTTTGGCGGTAAAAGAGATAATCCACCAATATTAGAAATCATCCATTTGTGAAATCCGGCCTCGTAAAACGTCATTATTATTTTACGCCATTTTTCTTCCTGCCTAATAATGGTTGGCATTGCCAAAACCATCTTTTCTTTATCCGCAAAATCAAGTTCCTCTATTCTTGTTTTATCCCCCAGTTTAAATATAACCTGATTAAACGGCGTTAAATCTAGTCCCTTCAACAAAGATAAATCATCTGTTTTAAGACTCCACATTGCCTTATTTGTTTCCTTTTTAAAACAAACAGGGATACGCTTTGGCGTTACAGATTCAACGGGCAATAAGTCATAGAGTTTTCGTCTTAATTCATTTAATACGCAAAGCGGTACAAAAAGCCCCTCTTTATTTTCAAGATAAAACTCTTTTAATAAAAATGGCGTATCTCCCGTCTTCATAAAACAGGATTTTGCATTTTCATAAACTTTGTCAATTTGCTTGGCTTTTTCAAATACCCCATTTAAAACAACGCTTTTATCCTCACAACAGGCTGTAATATTTTTGGGTGTAACCGATACAAAAACGTCTATGTTTATCTGATTGATAAAAGCTCTTGGTTTGGGTTTTGTATAAACATAAGACCGTTTAACCTTTGTGGATGAGGCTAAATAAATCGGATACCCCTTTTTAATAAACGGTGTATTGTTCGGCAAAGACAAGGTTACTCTTTGGCCTTTTTCCACCTCAAAAACAGGCTTTTTATTTAAAAATAATTTTTCAGCCGAAAAACCAAACGGCTTTTCCATCCCCTCAATATCTATCTGTATCCCGTCATAACGTTCTATCGGGTGGGTTGTTTTAAAAGTTAACTCTTGTTTTAAAACTTTTTCCACATAGCCAATAAGCAGACCTCTATGTCCCACAAAACTTTCATCTAAAACATCTTTATTTTTTCCTTGAAAATGCAACTTTGTCCACGGGCGGGCAAAAATTTGTTTTAGATTATCCGTCAACGAGATATCCACCTTTCCCGTATCTAAAATCCGACGATAATAATCTGTAACAGCCGCCACATAAAGGGGTGTTTTTTTGCGTCCCTCAATTTTAAGGGAAATACCTTTTAATTTTAAAACATCCTTTTCAAGGGCCATATCTTTCATAGAAAAGAGATGTGTTTTTTCTTGATTGGTTTCAAACAAAGACCGACAGGAATAAACACATTTGCCCCTATTGGCACTGCGGGCAGTTGTTAAAGAAGAAAACAGACATAACCCGCTATAAGAATAACACAACGCCCCATGGATAAAAACTTCTATTTCAAGGCCGGATTTTTCTTTAATGTAAAGTATTTCTTTTAAAGATAGTTCTCTAGCCAAAACAACACGCTCAAAGCCCTGTTTTTTAAGTGCTAACGCTCCTGCAAGATTGTGAACCGCCATTTGTGTGCTGGCATGAAGAACCAATGACGGAAAGTACTTTTTTACAATTCTTGCTACACCCAAATCCTGAACAATAACGGCATCAACATGACAATCAACACAAATTTTTAAACTATCCATTAAAATGGGTAATTCATTTTCTTGCATTAAGGTATTAACGGCAACATAAACCTTTTTATTTAAATGATGGGCATATGCCGTTATTTCATCCAAATCCTGCCGGTCAAAATTGATTGCCCCTGCTCTGGCTGAAAAATTTTTTAGCCCCAAATAAACGGCATCGGCCCCAAAATAAAAAGCACTATAAGCCGATTCTTTATCTCCGGCCGGAGCTAATAACTCTGTCTGCATTTTTATCTCTCCATTACAATTCAAACTCAAGCGTACCTTCATCAGCATTTAAACAGGCTTTTTGTCCTAACGGAAATACAATCCTGTCCGGCAAATGCCCATAGGGAAAATTTGTTACAACCGGAATTCCAAGCGGTTTAAAATATTCATCAAAGACCTCTGTAACTGTCCCATCCGCCGCATCCTTTGCCGTACAATCGGCACAGGCTGAAAGAATAACACCCGACAACTGACTTAAATGCCCGCCCAGTCTTAACTGATTAAGCATTCTGTCTATCCGATACGGTGATTCATGCACCTCTTCCACCACTAATAGAGATTTTTTTAAATCAGGCATATAAGGCGTACCCATCAAACCGGTTAATAAAGTCAATGTACCGCCTAAAACTCTACCTGTTGCTTTGCCTGAAGAAACACATGTCAAATCTTTTATCTTTAACGGCTTATGATTAAGTGCATCTTTTAATGAGGATAACAACAACGGCCCCACCTTTTTTGTGGCACAATCAGCGTTAAATCCCGTAAAAGAAATCATCTGACACTTCTTATACAATGCTAACTGTAAAGCGGTATTGTCGCTAAATCCAAAAAAAGTTTTATTTGCTTTTTTTATTGCCGAATAATCCAGTTTATCCAACAACCGCGGAGAACCATAACCGCCTCTCAACGCCACAACAACATCCGAATCTTTATCTGTTAAGGCCCAATTTAAATCAGCCGCCCTGTCATCATCTGATCCGGCTAAAAAACGATGTGCATCAAACGTATGCGGAGCAAATCTAACCTTTAAACCCAGTTTAGAAAAAAAGGTTTCAATCGCCTCTTTTTGACTACAAGAACCGGGTGATGCCGGTGCAACAACAGTTACTACAGTCATTTTTATTCTCCTAAGGAAGTTACAATATCTTTTGCGAATAAAGAGAGCGTATCATCTCTGGCTCCCATAACCACAACAATATCTCCGGAATGTACCGTCTTTTTAAGATAAGATATAACATCATCTCTTAAGGTAAAAAGCTGAGTCTGTTTACCTGCCTGACCAAGAGGCGTTACAACATCCTCCGAAGAAATCGTTTTTGAAACGGTACCACCTACATAATATACCGGTAGCATCAGCCAAAATGTTTGATCATCCAAAACATTTTTAAGCATATCAATTAACCCCTCTTTCATTAAACGTAACGGGGCAAAACCATGTGGCTGATAAACAACAAATAAGCGTTTTGCCAATGGTTTTAAAGCCAAAAGAGAGGCTTTGATTTTTTCTTCATTATGGGCATAATCATCAATAACAACCACCCCGTTTTGAACACCTATTTTTTCAAGCCGGCGTTTTGTCCCTTTAAAAGAGGCTAATGCCTGAACAGCTTTATCCATATCAAGCCCCAACAAATACACAACACCTAAAGCTGTCAACGCATTAGCAAGATTGTGCCTGCCGATAAACGGTAAATGATAAGGCCGTCCGTTTAATTTAAAAGATAGCCCTTCAGCTGATTGACAAACATCAGAGGCATAAAGCGTTGCTGTTTTATCCTTTTCAACCGAAAAAGAAACCGCATTTTGTGGCACTTGAATATTTTTTGTTTCTAAGCAATCTTTGTTAATAACACATCCTTTTTCTGCCCGAGACAAAAAATCCTCAAACAATGGCTTAATTTCTTCCAACGGCTTATGATCTAATGAAATATTGGTTACCACACTGATAAACGGATTATAAAATTTAATAGAACCATCCGATTCATCAGCTTCTACCACACAAGTATCTGTTTTATTATAAATCAAATTTGATAACGGCTCATCATTATATTTATTCATACTGATACCACCGTTAATCATAACAGGATTTTGATTTAAATGATACAAAATATGACCTGTCATTGCCGTTACGGTTGTTTTACCGCTCGTTCCGGCTATAGCAATCCGTTTTGAAAAACTTTGGAATATCTCTGCCAATACTTCAGCTCTTTTTTTAATCACAATATTTAATTCCAAAGCTTTTTTAACATCTAAAATATGGTCTTCTACCGCTGAAGAAACAACCAAAACATCCGTCCATTCTCCAACACCAGAACCATCTTGTTTAAAAAGTTCTATCCCCTCCGATAAAAGCGTTTGACGCATTGTTTCATTTTTTTGCATATCAAAGGAACGATCAGAACCTTGTACGACATGACCGCTTTTTTTAAGGTACAATGCGATTGCACTCATACCAATGCCACCAATACCACAGAAAAAAAATGTTGCCATTTAAATTTGTTTCCTCTATTATAAAATTAACGACTTTTTTTAAGTGTATCCCAAAATCAACCAAAAGTAAAGAGAGGTTAGAGATGAGAAAGAACTTTTTATTGACATTTTGTGTTTTAACTTTTTTAGGTGCAACAAACGCTCAGGCTTCCGGTGAACTCTTTCCGGATTTGGCCAAACGAAACAAACCGCAAACACAACAAGCCCCACAAGATAAAGATTTTAAACTCTTTGAAGATAATGTCAGCTATAACTTCCCCGAGAGCAGTAAAGAAGAAATGGCTACACAAGAAGAAGTAGTAGATCAAACCATTAAAAAAACTGAGCAAAAAGACGAGAAAAAACCAACAAACACACCCCAACAAGAAAAAAAGAAGCAAAGCGGTTTTTTTGAAATCTATCCGCATGATGTTCAAATCATCACCCCACCGGTTGATGCTGAATCTCAATTTTGCAAAGCTTCCTTATCTTTGGAAAATAGCACAAAATATAACTTAAAATCATTAAAACTTGTTCTACAGTATGGTCCGGCTAAAATCAATTATACATTTAACCCTGTTTTATCCGGTGCGACCGGAACTGGCAACCTGTTTATGATGGGGACAGCCTGTCAAGGGTTAAAACAAACAGCTCAAATTACCGTTACGGGCTGTCAGGCAGAAAGAATAAGTGATGCTGAATGCAAACAGTTGGTTAGATATATACTGAAATAATGAAGCATCTTTTTTTATATTTAACAACGGCCGTCAGCCTTATTTTTACAGTGCCGTACGGTTGGGCGTCAAATTTAAGCAAAAACGACATCCAAACATATAAACAAATTTTTGACGCCCATCAAAAAGGCCAATACAGCCAAGCTAAAAAACTACAAACAAAGCTCTCAGACAAATCGTTAAAGGGCTATATTTTGCATGACAAATATTTTTCTCCCAGATACAAAACAAGTGCTCAGGAAGTTAATTCTTTTTTAAAAACATACAAACATCTGCCTATCGCAACGGATGTTTATGCCCTCGGCAAAAAAAAAGGATTTAAAATTTCAACACAACCACCCAAAGACAAGGTATACGGTTCTTCAGCCAGTACTTGTTCTTATGTCCGTAGAGATGAACCTATCAACTTGATTTCAAGACAAAAATTTTCTTATCTAAATTCTGATCAAAAAAAACAGGCAAAAGCTATTTCTAAACGCTTAAAATCTCTGATTGAACAAAAAAAATTAAAACTCGCCATTGCCTTGTTAGAAGAAAGAAAAACTCAAAAACTCTTTAATCAAAAAGATACGGATATTGTTTATACCGCCATCGCTTTTTCTTATTTTTTAGATGATAATGACGAAGCCGCCCTTAAATATGCTAAAAAAGCCATTAACGGCTCCGGTGATACATTACCATTAGCTCATTGGACAGCCGGTCTTTCTTCATGGCGGTCAAAAGAATATAAAGATGCGGCTCATTTTTTTGCCCAAGCAGCCACCCATGATGAAGGCTATCCGTTACTTAAAGGTAGTGCTGGTTTTTGGGCAGCACGTGCTTATTTAAAACTCGGTGAATTTAAAAAAGTTGGTGATTTTTTAGAATTAGCCGCCCAACAACCCAGAACATTTTATGGCCTCTTAGCTCTTTATATGTTAGGCGATAACTTAGAAAATATTTTAGATGAAGAATCTCATCCGCAAACAGGTAAAAAGGCCACCTTTTCTCATCCGGCACTCAACCGTTTTTATAACTTAAAAAAAGTCGGCAAAAATACTTTAGCCGATAAAGAATTGGCTGCTCTTTACCTTAGTCTCAGCAAAGAAAAAAAAGAAGCTTTAATTTCTTTAGCCCATCAAAGAGGATTTTATAAAGAATTAACTTCTTTAGCCGGTGTTTCTGAAGATACTAAAGAAAGATTCCCACTCCCAAATTGGAAACCGCTTAATAACTGGAAAGTAAAAAAAGAACTTGTTTTTTCTTTTGTCAGACAAGAATCCTGCTTCAACAAACACGCCCGTAGTGCTGTAGGGGCTCGCGGATTAATGCAGATTATGCCCCAAACGGGTCGTGTTATTGCCAAAATGAATAATATGACTTTTAATCTGGCAAAAATGGAAAACGAATCCTACAACCTCACATTGGGGCAGAATTATCTTTTGTATTTGATGGAGTTACCCGCCATTAACTACAATCTGATTTTTACAGCCGTTGCTTACAATGCCGGTCCCGGTAATTTGATAAAGTGGAAAAAGCAGATGAATTATCAAAATGATCCTCTACTTTTTATTGAAAGTATTCCATCAAAAGAAACCCGCGGTTTTGTTGAAAGAATCATGGTCAATTACTGGATATACAGCTCTCTGACAAAATCAGATATGGGCTCATTAGAAAGCATTATTCACGGAAAATGGCCTATTTACAAACCTAAAAATTAACCTTGCCCGCCCCGTCCGTTTTGAACGTTTAATGAGGCTTGCTCATCTGTATTTTGTACCTTTTGAGCTGCAGCACCTAACGCACTTTGATTATGAGCTCTTTCTTCCCTATCTTGAGCAATGTGTTCTACAAAACGAGCCGTTGCACCTGAATTTTCTTTCGGATGCGGTAATCTGGGTCTTGGCACTTTTGGTAGTTTATCCTCTAATCTGTCAATTACTTTTTGGATTTCAGGCGACATAGCAGCTTTTTTCATTACACGCCCCATCATCGGAGCAATCACGGCCCCCATATCCAAAACAGGAGCTTTTTTACCCTGTTCTTCAGCATTTAAGGTATTTTTTTGATTGGCCAACAGTTGATTTTTCTCAGCCATTTGAGCATTAAGATTATGATTTTTTTCCTGACTTTGGGCCAATGCCATCATTTGCATTTTATCAGCCTGAACCGCATTGCCAAGCTGTTGAGCTAAATTCTCTTTTTGAGCCTGCGTTTGACTTTGTGCCTGGGCCTTTTCGGTGTGAGCAAAACTTGCCGCCAAAGCTGCAACGGCTTTTTGAGCTTCTTTTTGTTGCAAATCCTGACTTTTTTGTTGAGCTAAATCAGTTTTTTCTTTTTCTTTTTGCTCTTTTTGATTGGTCTCTTTTATCTTTTTTTCTTCTTGTTCAACGGCCTTTAAAATTTCACGAGCATTTTCTTTGGTAATAACCAGTTTTTTCCGAGGCGTTTCTTTTTCTCCGACTTTGGCTGGACGTATCGGCATCTTAAGCAGATTTAAAATATCTTTTTTTTCTTCTTTTTTAGTCAAAGATACTGCTTCTTTTTTATCCCCTTCTTTGATGGGTAATACAGGTGATTTTAAAGTTTTTTCAACCGATTTTGCAGGTTTATCTATCGTTTTTAATTGTAGTGTCTTTTTATCAACTTGTGTTTTTTTAGAAACAAACGCCTTAAGCAAAGAATCTTTAATACCCTGTTTTTTAAGAGCTTTTATTCCTGTTTTTAATAAAGAAGCATTCTCTTTACCGGCAACTTTTTGTTTCCAAAACTTAGCAATTTGTTTATTTAACAAAACATCTTTTAAATAAGCTTTAAATCCAAGCCCCAACAATAATTCATCAGCAATAGCTGTTTTAGGCAATTCACCGTTTCTGATTTTAGCCCCTTCAACACCATACAATAAAACATCAAAAAATTTCTGTAGCGGGCTTCGTTGTGGTTTATCCGGAGCATTATTTTTTTGTTTTAAGGCTTGATTTTCAGGTTTTACAAAAAATTCAAATGGGTTTTTAAATGTTGTTTGCTGTTTTTTTTCTTCTTGTTTTAACTCATTTTCATCTTCAGTTCCCGTATCGGAACCGGATGTTTCCGTATCATCATCGTCGTCATCGTCATCATCATCTTCTGAATCCTCTGAATCCTCTGATTCTTCAGAATCATCATCCGTTTCCTCTTCTGAACCATCCGTTTCGTCATCAGGATCATCCGGATTAGGCTTTTTTTTCTTTGGTTTAACGGGTTTTTTGCCATTATCTTCCGGTAAAACAGACTCCGTATCCGTTTTGGCTTCAGGTGTTACCGGCAAATCATCTTCTAATTCTTCTTGCATTCATACCCCCTAAACTTAAAAGTATCATAGATATTATACACGACATTCACTTTTTTATCAATAAAAATCGTATTTATGAAAATATTCTTGCTTTTTTGATAAAACTGTGCCTAAATAGCACCTGATAAATACAGCAAATTGCTGGCGTGAACTAATGAAAAGGAGAATTATATATGACAGTTCGTGTTGCTATTAACGGTTTCGGCCGTATTGGACGTTTAGTTTATCGTGCTTTTTTAGAATCAGGGCGCAAAGATATTGATATCGTTGCTATCAACGATTTAGGTGATGCAAATGCCAACGCTTATCTTTTAAAATATGACTCAGTACACCGTGCAACACCGTTTGACGTTCGTGCTGAAGGTGATTATATCATCGCCGGCGATTATAAAACAAAAGTTATCGCTCAACGTGATCCGACACAATTACCATGGAAAGAAATGGATATTGATATCGTTATGGAATGTACAGGTATCTTTACCGCAAAAGAAAAAGCCATGGTCCATATCAATGCCGGTGCAAAACGCGTTCTTGTTTCCGCTCCTTCACAAGGTGCTGATAAAACAATTGTTTATGGCGTCAACCAAAACACATTAACAGCTGATGATTTAGTTGTTTCAAATGCCTCCTGCACAACAAACTGCTTGGCTCCGGTTGCTTATGTTTTAGATAAAGAATTCGGTATTGAACAAGGCTTTATGACAACTATTCACTCTTACACAAACGATCAAAAGATTTTGGATCAGGTCCACAAAGATTTGTACCGTTCTCGTGCCGCTGCTATGAGCATGATTCCAACATCAACAGGTGCTGCTAAAGCCGTTGGTTTGGTCTTACCGCAATTAGCCGGTAAATTAGACGGTGTTTCAATCCGCGTACCCACTCCGGACGTCTCTATCGTTGATGCAAACCTCATCTTGAAAAGAGCCGTTACAAAAGAAGAAGTTAATGCCGTTATGAAAAAATATGCCGAAACAGAATTAAAAGGTGTATTAGGTTATAACGAATTACCACTCGTTTCCGTTGACTTTACACACAATGCCCACTCTTCAACATTTGATGCAAACGGCACAAAAGTTATGGGTGGCACACAATTACGTGTCATGAGCTGGTACGATAACGAATGGGGTTTCTCAAATCGTATGCTTGATACAGCTGTCTACATGGGTAGCTTAATCAAATAATTTTTAAAAAGGCAATAGCCTTCTTTAAAAAGGAAGCTTTAGAAAGAGGGAATTTGTATTTTTACAACTCCCTCTTTTTTATTTAACAATAAAGGAAATCAAATGACATACAAAACATTAAATGACTTTGACTTTAAAGGCAAAACCGTTTTTGTCCGTGCTGACTTAAATGTCCCTGCTAAAGACGGCAAAATTACCGATACAACCCGTATTGACCGTTTTGTCCCAACTCTTAAAGAATTAACACAAAAAGGGGCAAAAGTTGTCGTTGCCTCTCATTTCGGTCGTCCAAAAGGTGAAAAAAAACCTGAATTTTCAATGGCATTTTTAGCTCCGGCTTTAGAACAAGCCAGCGGATTAAAAGTAACTTTTGCCAACGATTGCATTGGCAATGACAGAGATACACTCGTTCGCAATATGCAAGAAGGAGATGTCATCTTACTTGAAAACTTACGTTACTACGCCGGTGAAGAAAAAAATGACAAATCTTTTGCCGAAGAATTAGCTAGCGGTATTGATATTTATGTTGATGATGCTTTTTCAACCGCTCATCGGGCTCACGCATCTACAGAGGGCATGGCTCATCTTTTACCACGGGCTGCCGGCCGATTGATGCAAGAAGAATTAGAAGCGTTAGATAAAGCTCTCGGCAATCCGGAACGTCCGGCCGTTGCTCTTGTCGGCGGGTCTAAAGTTTCAACAAAGCTTGATTTATTAGGCAATCTTGTTAAAAAAGTTGATTACCTTTGCATTGGTGGCGGTATGGCTCATACATTCTTAGCTGCTAAAGGTATTCCTATGGGCGAAGGCTCGCTTGTTGAAACCGGTATGATTTCAACGGCCAAAGAGATTATGGATAATGCCGGTTCCTGCAAAATTGTATTACCGGTTGATCTTGTTTGGGCTGATAAATTCGGTGAAGGGCAAGAACCCCATACATCCGATGCTGATGCCGTTCCTGCCGGAAAGGTTTTGCTTGATATCGGTGAAAAATCCGTCCAAGCATTTATTGATGTTATCAAACAATCCAAAACACTTATCTGGAACGGACCGGTTGGTGCTTTTGAATTAAAACCGTTTGACAAAGGCACAAATGACATTGCCGTTCAAGTTGCAAAACTCACAAAAGAAGGCAAACTCACTTCTGTTGCCGGTGGCGGTGATACAGTTTCAGCCCTTAAAAAAGCAGGAGCAGAACCTGATTTAACATATGTTTCTGCAGCTGGTGGTGCTTTCCTTGAATGGATGGAGGGAAAATCACTCCCAGGTGTTGCAATTTTAGAAAAATAATGTTTTTTTAAAGTACGAAGCCCACCGATTTTTCGGTGGGCTTCTTTTTAACAAAAAATTATTTTTCCTATCCGTTCACATTTACATTCTTTAATGGTTTATTTATCTCTAGGGATAGAGAAAAAAACCTTTAACTAACAGACTGTTAAATCACATAAAAAATTCAAAGAGATTTAATATCATTTATATGTTCTTAAAAGTTCCTGCAAAACAATCCGTTTAAAAACATCCTGTTTTTGAGAAGATAATTTATAAAAACCTTTTTGTAACTCATCATCAGATAAAACAGCACTAAGAGCTAGCCATTTTGATAAATCATCTTTTTCCTTTGTTCTTTTTGAGGTGAATGTTTCTTTAGGTTTCCTCGTTAAATTTTTAGTACCTTTTTCAAAATTATATTCTGAAACATTATCTTTACCCTGACCATATTCACCTACCAAAGGGTCGTCCTTTTTATCATGTGAAGAAAATAACCATTCATGTCCACCAATGCTATCATGAGATGTATTATAACCTACATCTTTTTCAGATAAAGAACCTATCCTTTCTTCATCACTTTTTCGTTCCATATCCAGAGCTGAGAACGCCCTAATTTCTTCTGTGGTTTTTGCAGAAAAGGTGTCATCTAAAGCGGAAAATGTTTTTTTGGGAGCCTTTTTGGAGGTGGATTTTTTTAAAGAACTTGAAGTATTTTCTTCATAATCCAAAAGTGTTAAAATTGCTTTCTCATATTTCTCATAATAAGAAAGCTGTTCGTCATCTTCTATGTTAGATAATCTATTTCTCAAGAAACACTTTACTTTTTTCTTAGAAGAAGTTTCTTTTGCAACCTCATCAGATTTCATATAATAAAAATTCTGCCGAACAGCTGAAATATTTTTTGCCGTTGGTTTTGCCCCCAATGCTAACGCTCTTTTATATAATTTAGGTGAAATGGCTACATCACAAATCAAATCAAAAACCGTTGATGAATAAGAAGTTGCATCGGCCGTTAAATTAATCCAGTCAGAAGGGCCGTCAAACCATTTGTCAAAATATGTTTCAACCGCTTTTTCAAAAAGTTCTATACTCCTTTGAGACCTGTGATTTGGTAACCTAAAAGCCATCACCCGAAGATTATTTAAATCTTTAAAAATTGATGTCTCACCCGTTAAAAGGTGTTTTTTTAAAATATCTCTTTCAGCTTTACTAATAGAACATATAAGGGACTTTTTAAGAACTGTTTCTATGTTTTTAGTCGTCATTTATAAGAACCTTTCAAAATTTATAAACTCTAACATATTGTTTTTTAGTTTGATCGTTGCTTGTCAGAGAAAATCACCTGCCCACAATGAGGACAACGAGATTGAGTGGTAATTCTTCTTGGTTGAGATTCTTTTTCTATATGCAAAACTTCACCCACCGTTTGTTTTGATTTTTCATATTTACATCCTGCATAATATAAATATCCAAAGCCAACAACAAATGGGGCAACTGCAAGAGCTAGTAAAAAATCTGTACAACAACCAGAGTTAGAATTTGAATCACAGTGCATCAAAAATATCCTTTCATTTATAGAAATATTTAGCATTTTTTATACGTTTTGTCAATTTTATTTTATAGTATAAAATCAAAAGGGTTAATACAGCCCTATAAGACACAAAAAAATCTGCTTGCAAAAAGAACCCATTTTTGTTAAAACTAATATATGCAACTTTGTTTAGAAAAAGGATGCAAAGTCATTACAATCAAAGAGAACTTCCATCTGGGCAGTGATATCCAGAGTAAATTTATTGTTTGTATTTTCTCACTTGTTGCTGAGATGGAAAAACAACTCATTTCTCAAAGAACAAAGGAATCATTAAAAAGAATTAAGAACGAGGGTAAACATCTTGGCAGACCTCATGGATTTAGTTATAGAAAACTACAAAAGAAACACAATAAGATTAAAGAACTGTTAGATAGGCAAGTTTCCAAAACCAAGATTGCAAAACTAATGGGATGTACTTGGACAACACTTCATAGATATATTAATGAGAACATAGAATAATTATACCCATAATAATTTATCTAAGTATCCCACAAGTATTTGTTTTTTTTAAGAAACGTCCTTTCCTTTTGCATTTTGAATTGGCTAAATCAAATCATATTTAACCCCATAAAAAAAACAGCCCTTATAATAAATAAGAGCTGTTTTTTGTTTTGTGCGCCAGATTAAGGGTTTTAAACTTTGGTCACAACGAAAATCAAGCCTTTGATAACGCCGGTGATAACATCAACAGAAGGACGCTGAGTGGCAATAATCAGATGCATACCGGCGGCGCGGGCCTTCTGCGTAAGGCGGGCGATGTAGTTCTCCAAATCCTCCTTCACCTGCATCATGAGGTCGGCCAACTCATCGATGACCACTAGGATG
>CALCTR010000035.1 GCA_937906925.1 uncultured Alphaproteobacteria bacterium | reverse complement strand
AAATTATACAAAAAAGAAATATCCTTTTCTTTTGCCGACACGGGCAAAAAAAAGAAAATAACCAGAAAAACAATCAAAATAATTTGAATAATAAACTCTCTCACTTAAAACCCCTATTTTTGAAAAATAGCATATCTCTTTATAAAAAATATGTCAATTCATATCACAAAAAAATCAAATTCTTATAAAAAAAACATTCGTTACTTTTTAATTGCAATTTATTCCTCTTTTAGCTAGAATGAAGAAAAGTCTTTTTTTAGAAAGGGGTCATCATGAAATTTTATCTGTCATCAGCAACGATATTTTCTGCATTGATTTTGTGTACATTACAGGCACAGTCAGCTGTCAGCAACACACCCATTATTTGTCAAAATCAAAAATGTTTTCCAGCCACTGACATTGAAAATAAAGATGATTTATTTATCCAAATTCACAATATGTTTAAAAAAGCATCAAACAATTCCCTTGCAATTTGTGAAGCAAACCCCATCTCAAAGGCCTGTATTAACAAAGGGATATCCTTTCCGATAACAGCTCAATACATGCAAAATACCGTTGATATTAGTGGAGCAAAACTTATTGATGTCCAAAAAATTGATGGCTCAAGTGGTTTAGATTTAATTATTGATTATAAAATTAAAGCAGGTGATATTTTTCCCAACTGTCAGACAGCACCTTCTAGATTGGGTGTTCTGCAAAAAAATACGGTTCAAATTGTATCTCCGGAATTTTCATGCCACTTAACACAGTCAACGCCAACCCCCATTAGTATTGTCTATCATGTAGATTATATTGATTTAACCAATAAAATCATCGGAGCCTATTATGCTGCCAGTGCCGGTCAAACATATTTTGGAAATAACAAAACCGGATATTTAACCCTGCATTTACAAAGAGAAACACCTGTAAATATCTCTGTTCCTCAAAATATACCAACCTCAGATATGGGTGTTAATTTTTCAAACACACAACCCCATACACAAATGTCGCCCATTTGGATGAAACCGACACCATTTTTAAATCTTGAAACACCTACCTACGTTGATCAAGATTGTATGCATACGCCACAAGGCTGTGCTCAATTAATGTTAGAAACCCCTTCTTCTGTCAGTTTGACACCCAATACAGTCAATAGCGATGTACCATCAACAACCGGTCTTATCAATCAAGATAAAACTATACTACCGCCCGTGAAAGGGGTACGAAAAACTGTAAAAATAAAAAAACAGGTTTTTGAAAATGGAAAACAAATATCTGTTGAAGAAGATGTACAGCAATATATTCAAAATACACCGGAAGAAGAGTTTATCAATCAAAAACAAAAAGAAATTAACGCCTTAAAACTGCAAATTCCGGATATGCCAAAGCCTGTCCATCAAATAGAACCTTTACCGATAGATAATATGCCATTCCAAACAGAATATGCATCAGAACCAGCGATTGTTCTGTCCGCCAATGAAATTGCTCAAATAGAAAGAGAAACCGGATATCCTATCAGCCACTCTAATCAGATTCAAAATCAATCTATTCCCATTATTGTTGAATCTAAAAATACGGCAAAAAAAGAACCGGTTAAAGAAAAGCCAAAAGAATCTCTTTTTGAAAAAATAGAAAAATATCTTTATTTTTAAAATAACGGAGAAATAATGTTAAAAACATCAACACTTAAAAATAAAATCAGAATTATTACAGACTCATACGAACAAGCAGATAGTGTTTCTTTAGGTGTATGGGTTAGTGTCGGCGCCCGTTTTGAAACAGAAGACCTTAACGGTATTTCTCATATGTTGGAACATATGGCTTTTAAAGGAACAACGACCAGATCTTCCTATCAAATATCAAAAGAAATTGAAGATGTCGGCGGATTTATTAATGCCTACACCGGAAAAAATATGACAGCATATTATGTTCGGGTTCTTAAAGAACATCAAGAAAAAGGGTTGGATATCATTGCTGATATTTTGCAAAATTCTGTTATGGATAAGGAAGAGTTATCCAAAGAAAAGGGTGTTATTATTCAAGAAATCAATATGCAAAATGATACACCGGATGAACTTGTCTTTGAATATTTTAATGAAGTTGCCTATCCCAATCAGCCTTTGGGAAGAGCTATTCTCGGAACATGTGAGACAGTTAAAAGTATTTCAAGTGAGCAACTTTTAGAATACATGCATAACCAATACACAACACAGAGAATTATTATCAGTGCTTCAGGTGCTGTTAATCATGAAGAGTTTGTTGAGGCCTGTATGCAAAAATTTACCTCTTTTAAAAATCAAAAAATGCCAAAAGCTAAAAAAGCAGTTTATAAAGGGGGTGAAAAACGCGTTATTAAATCTCACGAACAAGTTAATCTTGTCTTAGGTTTTGAAAGTGCTCCCTACACAAGTTCTGATTATTATACAACCAAAATTTTGGCCAGTATTTTAGGCGGTGGTATGTCCTCCAGATTGTTCCAAGAAATCAGAGAAAAAAGAGGTCTTGTCTATTCTATATACGCCTTTAACTCAGCTGAAACAGATACGGGTATTTTTGGCGTCTATGCCGGCACCGGTGAAAAAGAGGTTAAGGAACTTATGCCCGTTTTATGTGATGAATTAGTCAAATTGCCAAACTCTTTGACTGATGAAGAGATTGAACGATCAAAAGCAAGATTAAGAGCCAATATTTTAATGCGATTGGAAAACATCTCCTCACATGCCGAAATGAATGCCCTAGATACTATTCTCTTTGGTCGCATTATCCCTAAAGAAGAGGTTATTGAACAAATTCAAAATGTACAAAAAGCTGATTTACAAAGAGTCGCTCTGAGTATTATTTCCTCTAAACCAACCCTTTCTGCTTTGGGTCCGATTAAAGAAGTAATGCCAATGGATATGATTATTGACAGATTAAAATAACCATACGTTTTACCAGATTGCACTAATGGGTCTTTTTTGATAAAAAAGATTAGGAGAATATATAAATGCCCGATTTTCATTTAGAAAAAGAAATTTCATCTTCCGGCCTTGTTTTTGGCATTGATGAAGCCGGCCGTGGTCCATGGTGCGGACCTGTTGTTGCTGCTTGTGTCTGTTGGCCAAATTATGAGATTCCAACCGAATTAGCCGAACAAATAGATGATTCAAAAAAACTTTCAGCCATCAAAAGAGAACACCTTTTTCAATTAATTATGCAATCCCAAGCCCTTATTGGTATCGGTATTGCCTCTTCAATAGAGATAGATGAAAACAACATTTTGCAAGCAACATTTATGGCAATGAAACGTGCTATTGATCAAGTTAAACAAAATATGGGCATAACACCTGATGCCATTTTAATAGATGGTAACCGATTACCAAAAGACTGGCCCTTTTTAACAAAAGCGGTTGTAAAAGGAGATCACCTCTCTTTATCTATTGCTTCAGCCTCTATTATTGCAAAGGTTACGCGTGATAAATTAATGAAGGAATTGGCAAAATCTCATCCGGAATACGGTTGGGATAAAAATGCGGGATACGGCACAAAAGAACATATCAATGCTATAGAAAAATTTGGCATCACATCTATTCATCGCCGTTCATATGCCCCTATAAAAAGGTATTTAGAAGAACAAAATGTTTTGCTTAACAACAAACATTAAAAAAGGCAATCAACCGATTGCCTTTTTTAGTTCTATTTTGTCGTTGATTTTGCCGCAAGAATGGCTGGTATCGGAACTTTTTTATCGGATGCCTTTGCCGTTTCAACCAGAATATCTTTAACCAAAGCCATATCCTCTTTTTTATTGACGGATGGTAGCTTATCAGAACCTGTTTCTTTAGAAATTCTGGCAAGAGCATCTCTTTCTTCATCCGTTAGCTCACGAGTTTCACCCCAGACTTTATTTTGACGTGATTTCAAGTCAATTTCTCTATCTGTGCGTCCTTTTTCTGCCATTTGATGCGTAAAGACAGGACGGGCTTCTTCCAACAATTCTTTATTCAAAGCTTCTTCCGGTTTTATATCAAACATTTTATAAAGCTCTTGAACACCTTTAACAACAGAACCTGCTGCTCTACCAACTTCATTGTCAAAATTAACGGCATTAGACAGCTCTTTCATTCCAACAATAGCAGAACCGACTTTCCCTGCTCGTAATTTTGAAATTTGTAATTTCACAACATCTGAAGAAGAACGCATCATTGTTTTTAAATTTTTACGCAAACTTGTTTTGATTTTTTCATACTTGCCAACCATTGTTTCTGCATTTTTGTATGTTTTTTCAAATTCTTTATCTTTCATAAACTCTTCAAGAAAGGGTTTATTTTCCGGCTTCTTCAAAAGATCTATTGCTTCTTTTTGCTGGCGAGGATCTTTTTGCTTTAATTTTTGCGTTACAAAGTTTTTCTTTTCACTTGGAGTCATTAACTTCCAAGGCTGTTGTGCTTTATCTGTTGGCCGTCCGGGTTTGTTCGGTTGCGTCCCCGGTTGTGCCGCTGCATCAGAACGCTCTTCTTCTTTTTTCTTTTTAGCATAATCTACAAGTTCTTCTTTTTCTTTTTTTGTCATAGCACCCCGACGAGCCGTTCCTTTAAAAGAAGAGGATATTGAAGCAATGTCCATTTCAGGTGTTGCCAAAAGCTCCGCAGGAATAACCGCTTTAGCTCTATTTTCATTCGGGTCTAAAAGAGGCATATCCAAAAGCTCTAGCTGCTCTTCAATCTCACGCAACTCTTCCGTTTTGTTTTGAACAAAACGATTAGCAACATCTAGTCCTTTTTCTATCCATGCTTTGCGATGTTGTAACTCTTTCTTTCTTTTTTCTACATCAAACTCTTCTGTCATAAAAAACCTCCACTTATTCCTTTATTATACCCTATTTTTTGCAAAATAGCAAATATAAAAATTTATCTCAAAATAAGGTGTTTAAAAGAGCTTTTTAAAAAAGAAATCAAGGCTTCATTTTCAAAAAATTTATCTATTTCAAATTGTGCCGGCGGATTTTCATCACCATCAAATGTTCTATATTTTTGCAAAGCATAGGTTTCAACACCAGCCTTTAATAATTCGTCAGCCAATACATAAATATCCTCAACGGATAAATAACGAGGGTCCAACGTTGTTCTTACTTCAAAGTTTACTTTAGCATCCAATAAATGTGATAACGTTTCATAAACTTTTGAATCCATATTTGCTCTGCCGGAAAGGATATTATACTTTGATTTAGGAGCCTTTACATCCAACCCAACCCAATCCGTTAACGGCAATATTTGTTTCATCCGTTCGGGGTATATACCGGATGTGTGTATAGCCACTTTAAATCCAATTTCTTTTATCTCTGATACAAGAGAAAAAATATCCGGCTGCATTAACGGCTCACCCCCACTAAAAACAACACCGTCTAGGCGTTTTTTACGCTCTTGCAAAAAAGAAACAACCTGAGACCACTCCATTGCCCCATTTGCATTAAAATCCTGCAAATTAGGGTTATGGCAAAAGGGGCATCTGAGCGGACATCCTTGAAAAAAAACAACGGCTGCCAAATTCTCCGGAAAATCTATAGTTGTAAAAGGAATTAGACCTGCTACATTCATTTGTTTATCCATCTAGAAAAAACAACCGCCTTAAGCGGTTGTTTTAAATTAACCTACTTTTTTGAGTTCACAAGACATACAATTTGATTCAATAAACCAAACTCTTTCCTTAAACTCAGATTTTTTGCCGGTATTAAAATGGCTGAATGGTCTAAAATACCCCATCACACGAGTCCAGCATTCAACCGATTGACGTTCATTTTGGTACTTGTTTAAAATTTCTGAATCAGTCATTTTTTCCCCCTATATCTGACCTTTTTCTTCAAGTTCTTTACGTTTTTTGTCAATAAGCTCCTTATCACACAACGGACAATATTTATGTTCTCCGCTGATGTATCCGTGTTTCGGACAAATTGAATAAACCGGTGTAATAGATACGTAGGGTAATCTATAATTTTCTAATACACGACGTACCAATGTTTTACAGGCTGCTGAAGATGAAATACGCTCACTCATGTACAAGTGTAAAACCGTACCACCTGTATACTGTGTTTGCAAGTCATCTTGGTAATCCAATGCCGTAAACGGATCGTCCGTAAAACCAACCGGCAACTGAGAACTGTTTGTATAATACGGAGCATCTTTTGTACCGGCTTGAATAATTTCAGGGAATCGTTTTTGGTCTTCTCTGGCAAAACGATAGGTTGTTCCCTCTGCGGGTGTTGCTTCCAAATTATACATATTACCTGTTTCAGCTTGATAATCCAACATTTTTTCACGAATATGTGTTAAGAATTTTTGGGCAAAGTCCCGACCCCATTGGGTTGTAATATTTTCTCTATCGCTGGTAAAATTGCGAATCATTTCATTGATACCATTGACACCAATGGTGGAAAAGTGGCTTCTAAACGTACCGAGGTATCTCTTTGTATATGGGTATAAGCCTCTATCCATATGCATGGCTATTACTTTACGTTTAATTTCAAGAGATATTTTTGCCAATTCTAACAAATCATCTAAACGAGAAAAGAGACTCTCTTCCTTCCCTTTGTGTAAATACCCCAAACGGGCACAGTTAATCGTTACAACGCCGATTGAACCTGTTTGTTCGGCAGAACCAAATAATCCGCCACCCCGTTTTTTAAGCTCCGTTAAATCTAACCGCAAACGACAACACATAGAACGAACATCGCTTGGTTTCATATCAGAATTTACATAATTTGAAAAATAAGGCAACCCGTATTTCGCTGTCATTTCAAAAAGATATTCTGTATTTGGAGAATCCCACGGGAACTCATTTGTAATATTATACGTTGGAATAGGGAATGTAAACGGACGTCCTTTTGCATCACCTTCAGCCATAACCTCTAAGAACGCACGGTTAATCATATCCATTTCTTCTTGCAATTCACCGTATGTAAATTCTTGCACCTCACCACCGATAATCGGATGCCGCTCTTTCAAATCGTTGGGGCAAGTCCAGTCAAAAGTTAAATTTGTAAACGGCGTTTGTGTTCCCCAACGAGATGGAACATTTAAGTTAAAAATAAAGGATTGCATCGCCTGTTTAACTTCATCATAAGAGAGCTTTTCAATCCGAATAAACGGTGCCAAATATGTATCCGCCGAGGAGAATGCCTGAGCACCAGCCCATTCATTTTGCAACGTACCCAAAAAGTTAATCATTTGTGAAAAAGCAGAAACTAAATGCTTTGGTGGTTTTGATTCTGTTTTATTGGCAACTCCGTTAAAACCTTCTTCAAGCAAAACACGCAAAGACCATCCGGCACAATATCCTGCCAACATATCTAAATCATGGATATGATAATCTCCATTTCTGTGAGCCTCTCCAATCTCCGGTGTATAAACGTGATTTAACCAATAATTAGCTACAACTTTACCGGATACGTTTAAAATCAAACCACCTAAAGAATAACCCTGATTCGCATTTGCATTAACACGCCAATCAGAACGATCTAAATATTCATTGATAGATGAAATAGCATCAACAACAGCACGTTTATCTTTGCGAATTTTATCACGTTGTTCGCGATAGATAATATAAGAACGAGCTGTTTTATAGTAGTTTGATGAAATAAGTACCTGTTCTACAACATCTTGAATTTGTTCAATCGCCGGAATAACTCCAAATGCAAATTTATGTTTTAACACCTTAACAACCTGCCTCGTCAAAAGCCACGCCTCATCCATACCGAACTCGTTTGTTGCTTCTCCGGCTTTTCCAATAGCTAAAGCAATTTTGGCAGCATCAAAAGCATGTTTTTCACCATCTCTTTTAACAACTTCTTTCAATGGTCCCAGATCTAAACCTTCACGATCTTCTTTTTGAACAACCTCCAACATATTGTGTCTACTCCCTTCATCAAATACTATATATAGTGGTTAGTGGTCATATTTTGTATTTATTAACTCTCTGCAACAAATAAAAGTCAATACTTTTTTTTTGAATTTAAAAATTAATTTTTAAGTCCTTAAAATTGCGTACTTATTTTTCATAAAAAATTATGCTTACATAGACAAACGCGACAAAAATTTAGAATCAGCCACACTATTTTGTTGTTGACAGTCTTATTAGATTCTCTACCTTAAAAAAGACCGCCGATTGGCGGTCTTTTGGAGCGAGTGAAGGGAATCGAACCCTCGTCTTAAGCTTGGGAAGCTTCCGCTCTACCATTGAGCTACACTCGCAAGCAAACC
The DNA here is from genome assembly GCA_937906925.1 of uncultured Alphaproteobacteria bacterium. Lineage (GTDB taxonomy): Bacteria > Pseudomonadota > Alphaproteobacteria > CAAHEQ01 > UBA3637 > RGIG4140. Next base: position 9,645 of record CALCTR010000035.1, on the reverse strand, counting down.
TTTTGTATCAGATTACATTATCTTATTTTAAAATGCAAGACTTTTATGATATATCCAAATAAATATTTTTTGTCTCTTGCTTATTTAAACAAAATCAATTAACATATTGCTAAAATAACATCTCAACTTTTTAGAGGCAAAATGAAAAAAACAAACTTTAAAAGACTTTTTAAAAAAGCTGTTTCATGGGCGGGCTTATTCTTTTTTGTTATCGCTGCTGTTATGCTCTATTTTCAACTTTCAAAATATCCGTTAGAAGATATCAAAAACGCCTTATTTAATATCCCGATTAAAAATTTAATTTATGCCTGTATTGCCTCTTTCTTGGGATATGTTGCTCTTTCGTCCTATGATTATTTAGCACTCAGATATATTAACAGAAAGTTGGAAGCTTGGAAATGGATTTTAGTCGGATTTATTGGATATTCTGTCAGCAATAACGCTGGGCATGCTATCGTTTCCGGTGGAACGGTGAGATATCGCTTCTACACCAGATGGCGTTTTAAAGGCGGGGAGATCGTTAAGATGGTTACATTTTCCGGTTTTACATATCTGATAGCCTGCTTTTTCTTAACTGTTGTCGGATACGCTTTAACGCCGGAACATGCTTTTGGCTCAGCACAAGCCTCCCATATTACAACAGCCATTGTTGCTTTAGGCTCATTGATTGGACTTGTTGGATATTTTTTACTATGTGCTTTTTACAAAAAGCCGATAAAAATTGGTAAAATTGAGCTGACTATGCCATCCGTTAAAATGGCAACAGCACAAACTTTGTTAGGTAGTTTTGATATCGTTCTAGCCTCATTTGTTTTATATTTTTGTTTAATCCCATTTATCAATATTCCTTTTGACGTATTTATGGGCGTTTTTATCGTTGCACAAGTCTTAGGGGTATTTAGTCAAGTGCCTGGTGGTTTAGGTGTCTTTGAAGGGCTTTTTCTTGCCATTTTACCCTCTGATGCAAATACCGCCTATCTTTTTGGAGCACTGATAGCCTATCGGATTATTTATTATGTTTTGCCGCTTATCTTATCCGGCGGTGTTTTACTTATTTATGAAGGATATCTAAAACATAGAAGAAAGCAATTATCTAAGAGTTAAAAAAAACACCGTTCCGGTGTTTTTTTTATTTAATAACTTCATTTGGATAAATTCCATATAAAATATCTCTTTTTACCCATCCCTTTATGGCTTTTTCTCCCAATTCAAATTCTAATTTACAAAAATTACTTTTTGCCGGACATTCTTCTACTTTTCCTAAAACATCTTTTGAGGCAACTGCCCGTATTTTTGAAGAGATATCCGGTTTTTTAAACACGTCTGTATCTTTTTTTAAAATAACATACCGAACCCCCGCAAGCATCCGACGATGTACCCAACCAACGGTGCCGTCAATTTCTCGTACCTGCCGCCACAACTCATGCTCCTCTATAACTTCCATCGGATAGTGTTTTTTCTTATATACAAATTTAATAGGATACCGCCCACCCGGACCTGTCCTTAAATTAACCTCACCCATTTTAAGAGAAACAAATCTGGGTATAGCTAATCTTTCCTGAGCAAAAACCGCACCAGATAAAAAAACAAGAGTACAAAATGAAAGTAATAAACTTTTCTTCATTTATTTATTTTACCCTTGATCTAATGGACTTAACCCGTCTTTTACTGGCAGATTTTTCATCCGCTTCTTCGGCTGATGCTTCTGTCAAAACTTCAGCTTGCGGAGCATTAAGTATTTCAGCATTTACTTCTATCTCATTCCAGCAAATCTGATATGCCTGAGTAATCAATAATTCTGCTATAAACTCACCACGTTTAATAATTTGAGGCCGACGACTTACATTTTGAACTAAAATATATAAAGGCATTCTATCTGCTGGATTTAAAATTTGCGGAGCAATGACAACAATCCCTTTCTCTTTTGCCGCTACAGTAGAAGAAACTATCTGTCCACAAACACCTTTAGGTATTCCAATGGCAAAACCAATAGGAATATAAACTCTTTCACCTGGCTCTAATTTCAATGCACCGGAAATGGCCGCTTGTAATCTTAAGCCCATATGATTAGGCGACTCATACATCGGTAGAGAAAATCCATGTCCATCAGGTGTTCTTGATATATGCAATTTTAGAGCCATTTTTTATCCTTTTCTCATTGAATAATTTATTTTTTTTAATATTGCCACCCCCCCTGTTAAAAGTCAAGGGAAAATATGACATAAAAAATTCTTTCTTTATTTTAATTTAAAAAATAGATATTCTTTCCTTTTCATTATCAATATTTAATGTTTCTATAATAGCACAAACAGCTCTTATTTCCTCGTAAAATTTTAAAAAGTTTTTCATATTGTACAAAGATTTTCTTAAACTAAATGGTTCAAAAAGATTTTTCTTCGTAGAGATCATAAAAAGCATATGGCCCTCAAAAACAGACATATCTGTTTTATCGGATTGAAAAGCCTTTTTTAAATTTTTGAGCCGTTCAATAAATATCGGCGTTAAAATACTTCTAGCCTCTATTTGACTTGAAGAATAAATAGTATAATTTCGCATAAATTCTTCATCTTCCAATTCCACCTTTTCAAGGTCAGTTAATGCCTGTTTAAAGGTAAACTTGGTATTATAAATAACAGTATGCCCCAAAATTTCTTTTTGTAAAGGAATAGCTATTATCATACCTTTAAAAACCAAAACATGCTTTTTCTTTTTCCCATATCCTTTTGTATACTCTAAAATTGTCTCTGCAACCGAAAATTTTGTGGAAAGATAATGCCCTTCAAATGCCTCTTCTATTTCAACCGGACAAGTATTTTTAAATAATCCACCTCTTTCAAAATTATTCCGATCCGTAAAAACTAAATTCGGGAACAAATAAGAATCATTTAAAAAACCGGCATCTATTCTTGTCTGCCTATTTGAAAAAGATCCCAAATATCCAAGTAAATTATGCAAAAAATCTTCTTTTCTTTGTTTTATAAATGTATGCCCCTTATACCAAGCAATAAAACTTGGAATAAAACAAAAAATAAAAAGAATCCCTTCAAATTTCGCACCGGTTTGTATAACTTTGTATGCAAATATTGCCATTGCCACAAAAAAAATAAAACTTAATATATGCAAAATATTACTTAGATTTTTTATATGCTTACGCTCTTCTTCATAGGGAGCTAAAAGCGGGAAAATATGCTTTTGCACCAACTGAACAAATTCATCTTTTGTAACAATGTGTTTTTTTTGTTTTTTCTCATACAATATTTCATCAACATCATATTTATTCGGAACAATTACCATAGTCATCTCCTTTATATATTTTTAGTATCCTATATATAAAGAAAAATATCAATATTTCTATTTTTTTCTTTACAGCTTTTTCTTTTAACAATAAACTTTTCTTGTACAAATAAAGGAGTTTAAATATGTTTATTTCAATATCATTAATTACAATCGCTATATTGTATTCTTTCTACGTAAAAGTTATCAGAGCCAGAAACTTTTTAAACGAAGCATTAAGTGGCATAGATGTCCAATTGGAACGCAGATATGATGTCGTGCCAAATATTTTAACAATCGCCCAAAAATTTATGACGCACGAAAAGTCAATGATTGCAGAAATTACTCAACTAAGAACCGAAGCAATGAAAGCAGCATCCGGCACGGCTGAAAAATTTGATGCTGAAAGCAAATTAGGCGATAAACTTTCAAATTTAATGATTTCTGTTGAAAATTATCCCCAACTAAAATCTGATGCCGTTATGGTTGAAGCGATGCGTACTTATCAAGATATTGAAGAGAATATTGCTGCCGCTCGTCGTTTTTATAATACAGCTCTTAGAAAATTGCATGATGCTGTTATGATTTTCCCCGGATCTTTATTTGCCTCATTTGCCGGTGATTATAAAAAATTTGCATTTTTTGAAGCTGAAGAATCTCACAAAAAATCAATTAACGCATCTGATTATTTAAAATAACTTAAACACAATAAAACAAAAAACCCCTAAGTCAATAGATTTAGGGATTTTTTAATAGAGCTATATAAAACACTTAATCAATAACAAATCTCTCTACTTGATATGAGTCGTTTGTTGTCTTTTTAAAAATAACCAAACCTTTTGTCTCTTTTCTTTCACAAGAAACTTCATAGGAGCATTCTATAGAAGAACCAAAAGGTGTTTCATATTTGTCCTGCTTTACTTTTTTTGTTCTTTCATTTGAAACACAAACAGATTTTTTTAATTTACAGGAACCATAATCTTCATTTATCTTACCAAAAAGCATTTTTAAATCTTCAACTTTAATTTCATTGATAAATAATTTTGAATTATCCGCCATTGCCCATGAAGATAATATTTGAGCTACTTCGCCCGTCATCTTGCTTTGAGCAATATCTTCCTGCTTTTTAATTTTCAATTCATCAAAATAAGAAGCACTGTACACATACCCGACAGCAACAACCAAAACGATTAAAATCAATTTTAAAAATCTGGACATATGATTTCTCCTTCTTTAAATATTATATTTTATAAAATAACATATCTGAACAAAAATGCAATATCTATTTAAAAAGGAGCGGACTTTCCGCTCCTTTTTATTAAGTTAAGAAACAACGGTTTCTTTTTGTGCTTCTAAGATTTCTTTATCCCGTTGAGAAGCAATTTGACGCAAACGTTGCATTTGAGCTCCGGTACCTGCCGGAATCAAACGACCAACAATAACGTTTTCTTTTAAGCCGGCCAATTTGTCGCGACGACCTGCCGTTGCAGCTTCTGTTAAGACACGAGTCGTTTCTTGGAAGGAAGCAGCTGAAATAAATGAACTGGTCTGCAAGCTGGCTTTTGTAATACCCAATAAGACAGGAACAGCAACAGCCGGTCTACCATTCATTTTCATAGTTTTATCATTTTCAATTTGTAAAACTTCTTTATCAACTTGTTCTCCGGTTAACAATGTCGTATCACCGGCATCAACAACTTCCAAACGTTGCATCATTTGACGGACAATAACTTCAATGTGTTTATCATTAATTTTAACGCCCTGTAAACGATAAACGGCTTGTACTTCTTTGATAAGATAGTGTGCTAAAGCTTCAACGCCCATAATTCTTAAAATATCATGAGGATCTAATGAACCTTCAACAATCATATCCCCTTTGCGAACGATATCACCTTCATGAACAGCGATAGAACGACCTTTTGGAATGAGATATTCACGTCTTGTTTCTCCATCATCAGAAACAATCATAATACGACGTTTTGTTTTAAAATCTACACCATATTCAATGCGGCCATCAATCTCAGCAATAATAGCAGCATCTTTTGGACAACGTGCCTCAAAAAGTTCAGCAACACGTGGCAAACCACCTGTAATATCGCGTGTTTTTGTACTTTCACGCGGTAATCTTGCCAACACATCACCGATTTGAACCTTTTGACCATTCTCTACGCTGACAACCGCATCAACCGGCAAGTAGTAGCGAGCTTCCATACCGTTGCTAAACTTAAAGACTTCACCCTTATCATCCAACAAGACTAAGTGTGGTTTGCGTTCTGTTTTAGATGTTGCCGGACGCATAACAACCTTTGATGTTAATCCGGTTGCATCATCAACAACTTCACGAACTGTTTCACCCTCAACCAAATCTTCATAGCGAACTGTACCTGTTTTATCAACAATAATAGGCATTGTATACGGATCCCAATCTGCGATACGAGAACCTTTTGTAACTTTATCACCATTTTCAACAAGTAAACGAGCACCATACGGTAATTTATGACGAGCCTTTTCACGATTATTGGCATCCAATAATGAAACCTCACAATTTCTAGCCAAAACAATCTTATCACCTTTTGAATCCGTAATAATATTGCAGTTTGAAATGCGAACTTTTGCATCAAAACCAACATCAATACTTGATTGCTCAGCACCACGTTGTGCTGCACCACCGATGTGGAATGTACGCATGGTAAGCTGTGTACCCGGTTCACCAATTGACTGAGCGGCGATAATACCAACAACTTCACCCAAGTTAACAGGTGTTCCACGAGAAAGATCTCTACCGTAACAGCAAGCACAAATACCATTTTCAGCTTCACATGTTAAAACAGAGCGAATGCGAACAGATTCAACACCAACAGAGTCAATCTTTTCAACATCAACTTCATCAATCAATTTATTTTTAGGAACAATAATTTCACCTGTTTCCGGATTTTTGATATCCTCAGCAGCCGTACGACCCAAAATACGTTCACCGGTTGAAGCAATAACATCACCACCTTCAATAATTGGTTGGATGGTAATACCATTATCCGTACCACAATCTTCCATTGTAATAATAGCATCTTGTGCAACATCAACCAAACGACGGGTTAAGTAACCGGAGTTAGCTGTTTTTAAAGCAGTATCAGCCAAACCTTTACGGGCACCGTGTGTTGAGTTAAAGTATTCCATAACCGTCAAACCTTCTTTAAAGTTAGAGGTAATTGGGGTTTCAATAATCTCCCCTGACGGTTTAGCCATCAAACCACGCATACCGGCAAGCTGTCTCATCTGAGCAGCACTACCACGAGCACCGGAATGAGCCATCATGTATACTGAGTTGACAGGTTTACCAACTTCTGTCTTTGAAATTTCTTTCATCATTGCTTCAGCAATAGCATCTGTACAAGAAGCCCAAGAGTCAACAACTTTATTGTATTTTTCAAGTCTGGTAATCAAACCATCTTGATATTGACGTTCATATTCGGCTGTTTTCTTTTTTGTTTCTTCTAACAATGTTGCTTTTGCGGCCGGAATAATTAAGTCATCTTTACCAAAAGAAATACCTGATAAAGCGGCTTGACGATACCCTAAGCCCATGACACGGTCTGCAAAAATACAAGTTTCTTTTTGACCGCAATAACGATAAACGGCATCAATAATATCAGAAACTTCTTTCTTACGGATTAAACGGTTCATTAAGCTAAACGGAATTTTGCTGTTATCCGGCAAAATTGAAGCCAATTTAACTCTACCCGGAGTCGTTTCAACCAAACGAGTGCATTTTTCACCATTATCTTCCATAATTGTCAAGCGTACTTTAATCTTGGCGTGAATGGAAACTTGCTTTTCAAATAAAGCATGTTCAATTTCCTGTGGACCGGAGAAGACCATCCCTTCACCTTTTTCCCCATCACGTTGCATTGACAAATAGTATAAGCCCAAAATAATATCCTGTGTCGGCACAATAATCGGCTTACCACTGGCAGGTGATAAAATATTATTTGTACTCATCATCAAAACACGAGCCTCTAATTGAGCTTCTGTTGATAATGGAACGTGGACAGCCATCTGGTCACCGTCAAAGTCAGCATTAAATGCTGTACAGACAAGCGGATGCAACTGAATAGCCTTACCTTCAATTAAGACTGGTTCAAAAGCCTGAATACCTAAACGGTGCAATGTCGGGGCACGGTTTAATAAAACAGGGTGTTCACGAATAACTTCTGAAAGAATATCCCAAACTTCTGGTTTTTCTTTTTCAACCATCTTTTTAGCAGCTTTAATTGTTGAAGCCATACCGCGTTGCTCTAATTTAGAGTAGATAAATGGTTTAAAGAGTTCTAAAGCCATTCTTTTTGGCAAACCGCACTGGTGTAATAACAACTCAGGTCCAACCGTAATAACAGAACGACCGGAGTAGTCAACACGTTTACCGAGCAAGTTTTGACGGAAACGACCTTGTTTACCTTTTAACATATCAGCTAAAGATTTCAACGGACGTTTATTGATACCGGCAACAGCTCTACCTCTACGGCCATTATCAAACAAGGCATCAACCGCTTCTTGTAACATACGTTTTTCATTGCGGATAATAATTTCCGGAGCACGCAACTCTAACAATCTTTTTAAACGATTATTTCTGTTAATAACTCTACGATACAAATCATTTAAATCTGATGTTGCAAAACGACCACCATCTAATGGAACTAAAGGTCTTAATTCAGGTGGAATAACCGGAAGTACATCTAATACCATCCATTCCGGACGGGAACCGGATTCCAAGAAAGCTTCTACCAATTTTAATTTTTTAACGATTTTTTTACGTTTCATATCAGATGTTGTACCAATCAACTCTGCACGTAAATTTGCCGCTTCGGCAGCTAAATCAATTTGTGAAAGCATTTCTTTAATGGCTTCAGCACCAATACCGACACGGAAAGAATCCTCACCGTATTCTTCCAAAGCTGTTTGATATTGTTCTTCCGTTAATAAATCATGCAACTTTAAAGATGTTAAACCCGGTTCAATAACAATATACTTTTCAAAGTACAAAACGGCTTCCAAATTTTTAAGCATCATATCAAGTAATGTACCGATACGGCTTGGAAGAGATTTTAAGAACCAAATATGTGTAACAGGACATGCTAATTCAATATGCCCCATTCTTTCACGACGGACTTTTGAAAGTGTAACTTCAACACCACATTTTTCGCAAGTAATCCCGCGATATTTCATTCTTTTATACTTACCGCACAAACATTCATAATCCTTTACAGGACCGAAAATTTTAGCACAAAACAAACCGTCTTTTTCCGGTTTAAAAGTACGATAGTTAATTGTTTCCGGACGGGTAACCTCACCAAAAGACCAAGCTCTGATTTTTTCAGGTGATGCAATAGAAATGCGGATATCATCAAAAGACTGTGGTGATGCAACTTGTCCAAAAGTAGAAATTAAATCATTCATTGTTTTTACCTCTTATATGCATTGCGCGGGAAGGAGAATAACTCCTTCCCTATGAAATTATTTATCGTTTTGGTTTAATTCAACATCCAAGCCCAAAGAACGCATTTCTTTGACAAGAACGTTGAATGATTCAGGAATACCCGATTCAAAATTGTTATCGCCTCTGATAATTGTTTCATAAGCTTTAATACGACCTGAAACGTCATCAGATTTAATTGTGAGCATTTCCTGCAATGTGTAAGCAGCACCGTAAGCTTCTAATGCCCACACTTCCATTTCACCAAATCTCTGACCACCGAATTGGGCCTTACCACCGAGTGGCTGTTGTGTAACAAGTGAGTACGGTCCAATAGAACGAGCGTGAATCTTTTCATCAACCAAGTGGTGAAGTTTTAACATGTACATGTAACCAATAGTAACTTTACGGTCAAAAGGTTCACCTGTTAAACCGTCATAAAGAGTTACTTGTCCAGAAGAACTTAAACCGGCCATTTGCAACATATTGCTGATATCGTCCTGATGAGCCCCATCAAATACAGGTGTGGCAATAGGAACACCTTTCTTTAAATTCTCACTCATAGAAAGTAATGCCGTATCATCCATATTTGCAATTTTATTGTTATATTCACGATCGCCATAAACTTCTTTCAGTTTTGCTTTTAAATCTTCTACTTGAGCATGTTTTGCTTTAACTTCGTCAACGATTGTACCGATTTGACGACCCAATTCACGACATGCATAACCCAAGTGTGTTTCTAAAATCTGACCTACGTTCATACGAGACGGAACACCTAACGGATTTAAAACGATATCCATTGGACGACCTTCTTCTGTATAAGGCATATCTTCAATCGGTAAAACACGGGAAACAACACCTTTGTTTCCATGGCGACCGGACATTTTATCACCCGGTTGCAATTT
>CALCTR010000034.1 GCA_937906925.1 uncultured Alphaproteobacteria bacterium | reverse complement strand
TTGATGCCATTGCCAAAAAAGATTATCCAAGAGCTATTGAAAACGTTAGCCGTAATGGTGTTGGCAAAGAAAGAACAGATCGTTTAAAAGAGTTGCTCAACAGTCTTATCCCACCGGAACAATTCCCGTAAGTTTTAATAATAAGGGAGCGTACAAAAAGGGGCCTGAGAAGAAGCACCACCAAAAGAGCTTGTGTCTCTATCTAAATCAGAAACATCATTACCAAAACCATGTCGGACAAACAAGACACAAGGATTTAATAAGCTATCAAGCTTTATTCTTGTATAATGCGTCTTGCCCCATTCCATAGGTGTTTCAAAAACGGTTTCATAAGGCGTATCTTTAATGAGGTTATGAGACATAAAATAAATCTTAAAAGGTACTTCTAAAGAAAAGTCAACCGACTTATCTTTCAGATATAAGGTGCAAAGTACATCTTTTTTGCAAACGGGATAATTTAAGGCTTTTTGCTGAAACTGAAAATCTTTATCTTCGGGTGCGTATGTTTGTTTAATCCACTCAGTTAGTTGAGACAAATACTGACCGGAGAAATAATCTTTGTCCGGAAGAAAAATATCCAAAGGCAAACATTCCTTTGTAACAATCCAATAGCTGTCTAAATGACCGATTGTATCTAAGTTATATCTTGTCTCAGCTTCAATAGGTGTTTCGCCTAAACCAACTTTAGACCAGAGTTTGCAAACCTCTTTTGATTTTTTCTTTTTGTGGGTAATGACATTAAAAATAAACTTTTTTTCATCAAAAGGGGTTTTAAAAACAGTTCTATTTTCAGTATCTTCTACCAAAGTATGTTCAAAAAAAGTTGCTTTTTTAATATCATCTAAAGGAGCGATAAAGTATCCCTCTTTTTGATAGACAACCACCAAATTTGATACAGAGGAGGAGGTATCTTTTAACAGGGCTTGATTTAAAGCTTTTTGTTTAAAAAGATAGGGCGTTTGAATGTTGTTGTTTTTAAGAATTTCATGGTAGACTTTTTTAAAGTTTTGGGGGGTTCTTAAGGCATCAATAGTTGATACATCAAGGATTGGCGATACTTTAGGTTCTATAAGAGGAGCTTCTTGGTTTTTAAAAACATTCACCTTTGCCAGAGCCAAAAAAGAAAAACCGGTTGTGATTAAAAGGGTTATCCCTAT
>CALCTR010000033.1 GCA_937906925.1 uncultured Alphaproteobacteria bacterium | reverse complement strand
GCAAAAAAGGTATCGGCAAAAAACTCGTGGATGCCAGTATTGAACGAGCCAAATATTTAAAAATAAAACGACTGTTTACCCTTACCTATCAGGTAGATTTTTTTAAAAAATGCGGTTTTAGAGAAGTAGAGCGAAACTCCTTATCCTACAAAGTATTTGGCGACTGTCTCAGTTGTCCAAAAGTCAATAACTGCGATGAACACGCCTTGGTTTTGGATTTGTAAAAAATTTTTCTTTTCTTTTCATACCATATTATGTTAGACTAAAACTCATTAGACATAATAAAGGAAAAAAAATGAAAAAATATATCTTACTGACAGCTCTTTTTTCTTTAACTACCACAACAGCTTTAGCTGATTGGGATTTTAATGCACATGGTTTAGCTGGTGCCTATTATGGATTGACAAGGACAAAGTACGAGAACAAATATCCTTCTCGCTTTGTCGGCAGAGCAGATGCAACATTAAAAGCTGATTATCTCTTTGATAAAACAACCAAAATCGGCATTCATGCCCCCACAACCGTTATGTATCGCGAAGATGACAAGACAAGGAGTGAGGGCGAATATCGTTTTTATCCATATCTGAACAGTGAATCAAAATTTGGTACTTTACAGATAGGATACGCCTATTCTGCCGCTTATCAGTTGCATAAAGGAGCCAAGGACATCACCTTTTTAAAAGTAGATGACTCTAATGCCACTTATTTTTTAAGCAATCCGAACTGGAGTAACTCTTTTAAATCAACCGCCCACTTTACACCAAAATCCACCGCGATTATGACAGACGGACGAGCGCCCAAAATCACCTACATCACCCCAAAGTGGAATGGGATTAAACTGGGTGCTTCATATACTATCCACAACGCCAACCGTCGCGGTATGACCTCTCGCTATGCAGATTATGAAACAAATGAGGCGGGTTACACCTTTGGTGCCCAAAAAGAGTGGATTTTATCCAAACGAGCTAAATTAACCACCTCTCTTGGATACGGTGTTTTTAATGCAACGGATAAAGAAATTTCAACCGGTATGAATTTTGAATATTGCCGGTTTAATATGGGTGCCGGTTATAAAAAAGCCTACATAGACGGTACAAAAAATCCGATTGCTACCCAAAAAGTCAACTCTTACCTACCGGCTTATTATGATAACTATCGTGAATCTGAGGCGTGGAGCATCAGTGCCGGCTATTCCTGGACAAAGTTTAAAACAAACCTTGCCTTTTTACACACACAGGCCGAAAACACACGCCATCAAGACAGCTTGTTTATTTTTTCAAACGTTTATAACTTAACCAAAAACGTGGAACTCTATGGCGTTGCAACGCATTTAAATGCCCATTCAACCACCACGTCAAAGGATAACAAAGGCGTTTCGCTTATCATGGGGGTCGGCTATCGTTTTTAGTCTCCTTTAACCCTCATAAAAAAAGGCAACCTAACGTTGCCTTTTTTGAGCTTCTAAACAAAGTTGTCTTTCAACCGGAGAAAATGTCTGCAACCCTTTAGCTAAATGAATGCGAACGGTTGAATAATAAACCTCGTTTGCCGTTTTTGAGGGAGCCGACACTTTTTTATCTTTAAACGCTTTATATAGCAAAGCCATATTTGCCGCAATATGTTCCGTTTTTTTGCAATTAGCCGTAAACTCTAACAACTGACCCACTTCATACACATCCATAATCGTTCCTTTTGTCAAACTTACTTTAAAAAAGGCCGGTTTTTGACTATCCAAAGAAACATAAAAATATTCATTATTTAATTTAGCACATAAAGCTGTTTCTTCTCCCTCGGCATTTTTAACCACAACCGGTGTGATTGAATCATATTTTGCCAACTGTTTATCCCGTTGTTTAGCTTTACGCATCTCTTGATTTTGATTATTATGACGGGTTAAATATACTTTGTTCGGCTCTGATAACGGTTTACTTTTTATCAAGGAGGGAACCTCTTTTTTCTCTACACCACCGGATATCCGCTCACGCAAATAGCGATCTTCTATCGCTCCAACAATCGTTTGAAAAACCCCTTTATCCGCATAAGTTTTTAACAACTTAAAAACATAAGAAATCTCCTCATCCGTCATAGCCTCTTTTTTAGCATCATTATTGACATAGCTTTTATAATAATAGCTCTTAGCTGGATTTGCCGATATCTTAAAAAAATAAAATGGCGTTTGACCATAAATTTCGGCTTTATCCGTATCAAAAAAGGCTATAAAATTTGATTTTTCAGTACTCATAAAAACTCCTTGAGATAAATTTTCAATCCATTATACCACAAGAATATTTATTTGTCAATATTTTATATTAAACAAAAAACAAGATGGATTTTTGCATTTTTTCATTAAAAAGATTGCCAATTAAAAAAAATATGTTATGTTAAAGGCATGACTGAAAATTTAAAACAAATTACTCTTTATACAGACGGTGCCTGTTCCGGCAATCCGGGAGCCGGTGGCTGGGGAGTGTTACTTGTCTATAAAGAAACAAAAAAAACATTTTCGGGCGGAGCAAAACTTACCACCAACAATCAAATGGAGTTAACCGCCGTTATTGAAGGGTTAAAAAAATTAAAAGAACCCTGCAAAGTCCACATTTTTACAGATAGCAAGTATGTTTTGGAAGGGGCAACCAAATGGCTCTTTGGATGGAAGAAAAACAACTGGAAAAAGGCAGATAAAAAACCCGTTTTAAATCAAGATCTTTGGATAATGTTAGATAATGAGCTTTCCCGACACCAAGTGGAATGGACCTGGGTTAAAGGTCATGCCGGTCATACAGAAAATGAGCTTGTGGATAAACTTGCTTGTGAACAACGTGATTTTTATCAAAAAGAAATTTAAGTTTTAAAATCACTCTTTTTCATTCAAGGTCGGCAAAACTTCTTTTAAATACGTTCCCCATTTTTCAAAAGAAACGTACCCGTCAATCAACACCGGATACGGCAATTTGGGGCCATATAACAAACCAAAAGTTGTTTGAGGAAAATGGTTTTGTGTCAAAAAGGTTTTTGTGTCAGACGAATTTGTTTTAAGGCTTATAACTTGAACATCTTTTTTAGCCAAACGCACCATTATTTTGTTAATCAGACTCGTCAATGAATAGCCATTTTCAACCGACACAAAAAGAGGCTTTGATTCATTTTTTAACAGGTTAAAATCTTTAACACTATTATTAACAAATAAAAATCCGCCTATAAATACCAAAAGACACCACACCAACAACATCATCTGTGGCAACCTGATAAGATACGGATATTGTTTTACTTTTTTAAGCGATTCAAACAAAAGGGGCATATTTTTAAATATCCAAAACGGAATAAAGGCCACCAAAATCCACATAGCCACCACTATAACCGGCTGAAACGAAGCGGTATTTAGATTATAAAGAGTTTGAAGCAGATATGGTTTTGGCCATATAAAAAAGCACAAAACTGCCGTTGTAGCTCCTATTTTAGGATAAAAAAGTGCCAATACCAATGCTAAAAAGCCGATAATCCACTGCCAAATACCCATTTCAAAAAACAGGATAAAATCTTTATAACAATAAATCAGCAACAAACAAAATAGTCCGATACCGAGCAAGCCTAAAAAGACATTTTTAATTTGTTGATTTAGTTGCTTTTTATCCCCCTTCAACAAAAGAAAAACCAAAAATAGCGGGGATAAGAAAAAAATCGCCAATCCGTCTATAACAACGTGCCAATAACTTAAATTTTTAGGCATCGGAATATAGGAACCTTCTTTTAAAGGCAAGGACAACTCATAAACTCCAACCGGCGGCAATAATTTTATTTCCACTGTTTTTTCTGTTGGTAACTCAGACAACACTTCAATTAAAAAATGAGCCGTTTGACCGTTAAAATCTTTTTTGATAATTTGCCAATCGGCAATATTATCAATCTGCAAATCCAGTTGTTTAATTTTATCAGCAAATAGAATCACTAATTCTAAATGTTTTTCATCCAACTGAACAAGCTCAGCCGTTAATTTGTCTAAAGCAGGCGGTCTTTGTATATTTTTAAGCTGATTGAGCATAAGCGGACAAACATCCGTTTGATAGGTGGTATCTCTTGCCAAAGAGATGTCAACGGTTATTGTTTGCGATACACATTTTTTTGTTAAGCATGCCTCTAGGGGTATTTCTTTTTGCACAAAAAAAGTTTCAGCTTTTGGATTGATATCATACAGCAAAGCAATATAAACATCTTTTTCATAATCAAGCGTTTTTTTATCACTTAAGCGGTTAATGGGATACAAAATTTTTTCACTTAAAATAGAATCGTTTTGAGTTGGGGGAAGAATCGGTTTTTTAAGTCGCCAATGGCTATCCAGTTGCCCTTGCAACATCAAAAAAGCCTTATTTTTTTTTATACCGCCAAAGCAAGAAATCAGCCGAAATTGTCCGAAAGGTGTTGTAACCGGTTTACCCAACCCCTTAGCTCCTGTTAAAAGATTGCTCTCTTTTTTCATTGCATTTGAAAGACGCGTAAAAAAAGATTCGTTTTGAGAAACTGATACCGTTTGCAATTCTTGTTTTGGGGTATTATCAGTCCCCCAAACCCCAAAATTGATAAATAAAACCGCTAAAAACAACAAAAAATATCTCATAAATCTCATTATAACAAAAAAAAACTTGATTGTCTTTAAAAAAATGTGTAAATTACAGAGGATTTTTTAATAACATTTAATGGAGGCTCGTATTAAACCGAATATGTCAAACACGCAAAATGATTCCAACCAAGATAAAAACAATCCCAGAATCAATGAGCAAATCACAAACCCGCAAGTCAGACTTATTTTGTCAACAGGGGAAAATATTGGTATTATATCAACACGGGAAGCGTTAAAAAAAGCTGAGGAAGCCGGCTTAGATTTAATTGAAATTGCACCGAACGATTCCTGTCCCGTCTGCAAGATTTTAGATTTCGGCAAATACAAATACGAGATGCAAAAGCGTAAAGCTGATGCCCGCAAAAAGCAAAAAATCGTTGAAGTTAAAGAAATTAAATTTACACCCAATATCGGTGATAATGATTATGGGGTTAAAATGCGTTCTGCTAAGCGGTTTTTAGAAGAGGGCAACAAAGTTAAATTTACTCTACGTTTTAGAGGCCGTGAAATGTCCTATATAGATTTAGGGATGGAAGTTTTGCGTCGTGCCAAGTCGGATTTAGAAGGTTTAGCCAAAATTGAGGCAGAGCCAAAATTAGAGGGTCGCCAAATGACAATGGTCGCCGCCCCTAGCACCAAATAACCCTGTATCAAAAAAAAACGATTCTATATATAAAATAGCCCCTCCCAAAGGGGCTGTTTTTTCCCTAAAAAAACTCCGCAGACAGAAAAAAACTGTCATGCTGAATTTAGTTCAGAATCTCTTAACACGCCTCAGATGCCTTTAAAGATGCTGAGCGTCCTCAGTATGACAGGGGTTTTGCTAACGGCAAACCGGCATAAAAAAAGAGCGGATAACCGCTCTTTTTTTGTGTTGTATATAAATTAGTTTTGTCTAATAATAACGTCAAGCTTTGGATCATCTTCATCCGCACAAACATTTTGAATAGGACCTCCTTCAAATGGCACTTTTGTGCCGGTAGTGCTAAGTGCTGCTTGGCAAAGTCTTTGAGCATCTGATCCGGTAAATGTAACAGTTACAAGTGTTGCATCAGAACCCGTAGAGCCTCCCATGCTAATCATGCTGACAAACTGGATGTCAGATGCACCAGCCGGTAAATCACCAACACCGGCATTAGCATATGTTGGAGCATAAGTTGCAGCATTACAATTTTCCAAAGCTGAAATTTGACCATTCAAGAGTGTTTGTTGGCAGTTACCATAAGCGATTAAAGAGTATTTAGCAGCAGCGTCTAAAACATTGTTAGCCCGATAACGACGCATTGAGAGCGTGTAACCAGCGATACCACCGATTGACAAAACACCGATAATAGCCAAAACGCCAAGCATTTCAATCATTGAACGACCGGATTCATTTTTAAATTTCATAATATAGTCTCCTTTTTACAAGTTAAGAAAATCCCTTTTCTGCTGAGTAGGGTTTTTAAAAACAAAAAGATTTAATCCTTTTTGAGAAAGGGTTGCCTTTCTTTTTTCATTGTTACATAAACGTTCGTTTATGTTCCTTTTTCTTTAAAAGTTGACATAAAATAGTATAATATACTGATTTTTATATAAAAAAGCACTGTTTTTCAAATTCAAAAAAATAGCAAAAAAACACAAAAAAACAGTTGACTTTAAACGAACGTTTATGTTATACCAAAAACAGGAGGGGGTAAAACTTCTCCGACATTTAAAAAGTGCTTGTTTTACAAAGAATCTTATTCAGAGAATGGGATTAAATTTAAATTTGAATTTAAAGGAGATAATAATGAAAAAATTACAATCAGGTCGTTCAATGGTTGAAATGCTCGGTGTTTTAGCTATTATCGGTGTTTTGTCAATCGGTGGTATCGCTGGTTACACACTCTCAATGCGTCGTTATCGGGCTAACAATGTTTTAGACGCTGTTGCTAAATACTCTTTAATCGCTTATGGTAACTGCCAACAAGAGCTCTTAAACGGCACATTCTCATCAATCAGCGACTGTAATCAATCAAGTTATGTTGACACCTTTAGTGATGCTGGGATTGGTGATTTACCGGCTGGTACTACAGAGATTAAATTTACAACTATGAGTGATGAAAATGGTATCTCTGCGGGCGAAGATGCAACAATGATTACGGTTAACTTTGGTAAGGGATCAGATGCTAAAAAACTCTGCCAAGCAGCAGCCAGTATCTCAGGTGCAAATAGAAAAAGCGGAATTCAAAACAGCTGTGGCACAGCTGACACTTCAGACCAACTATTGGACGTTGTTATTAAACAAAACTAATTTATATACAACACAAAAAAAGAGCGGTTATCCGCTCTTTTTTTATGCCGGTTTGCCGTTAGCAAAACCCCTGTCATACTGAGGACGCTCAGCATCTTTAAAGGCATCTGAGGCGTGTTAAGAGATGCTGAACTAAATTCAGCATGACAGTTTTTTCTGTCTGATGAGTTTTTTTTGATGAGAGACATTTTAAATCAACAAACTCTATTTATCCGCACAACTATCTGTGGCAAATCCCCCTACTCTAAAAAAAACCTCCTTGCGGAGGCTTTTTAAGTACATCATTTTTAATTAGCGAACAACTTCTCTTTGTTTTTCCAACATCAAAAGTCTGTTGCGTTGCATTTCTAAAAATTGAGCTAATTTTTTGGAATCGTGCTGTATTTGATCTTTATTAAAAGCTTTTGTTCTTTCTGTCATTTGTTCGTTAATAGTCTGATTGTAACGTTCTGCCCATTGAGCTTCAGCAGACTTTGGAGTCTGTTTTTGTGCCTCAGCACCCTGAGCCATCACCGTTGTAGCCATAACAGCAACACTCATAAATCCTAACAATGTTTTATTCATCTTCAGTCCTTTCCTTTTTTATTTTGGAGCGAATTATATATTATTTAATAATGCTTGTCAAGCATTTTTTAAAAATCTCCAGCATTTTTTATCTTGAAATACAAAAAAATATCTTTAAAATCTACGTTTACTTTCTCGTAAAAAGGCTTTTTTCAAGCCATTTTAAGCCGTAAAAACAAAATATTGTTGACGAAGTTTATAAAATTTGATATTCTAAAAGTAAGGGGTTATATTTAATCGTTTGTTTTTGCATATACAAAAGGGGGCGACCATGAATAAATACAGATACATTCAGTCAGGCAGAAGTATGGTAGAAATGCTCGCCGTACTTGCTATTATAGGTATCCTTATCATCGCAGGGATTGTCGGTTATTCTTACGCTATGCAACTTTTTAGAGAGGCAGAAACTTACGATAATATTTCAACAACGGTTGCCGGTGGCCGTACTTGGCCTATCTTAGATCATTATGGCAAACGAACACTTAAAGTTGATATTGATGGCAATACCTCTTTCACTTCTTATGTTATTCCGATTAGAGATGTTGTCTCAAAAGTAAAATACAAAAGTGCCGTAACCGCTGAAGAAGCGGGCATTGACAATAAAAGTTTTACCACCGAACGGGCGCAATATGATGCTCGCCGTGAGCTGGAAGCTTTTGACGGCAACGTTATGGCTCCTGTATGGGTACGTGCAGAGGATAACAAAGCTTGGTCCGTACGTATCGTTGGTTTATCACAAAAAATGTGCAAATCTTTAGTTTCTAATCGCACACTTGGCTATCATAAAGCTTATATCGCCTTGCGTGATAAAAATGGTGCACCGGTAGACCCTTTTTTTCCGGATGAGGATATAAGTGCTATTCCCGAAATACATGGAAAAGGTTTTAAAAATGATCCTCGCTATACCAATCAAGATATGAAAGAAGCCAAAAACGTTAACGCACTTTGTCAAACGATTGATGAACTTAACAGTCCGATTCCACCCGTCCAGCAATTTTTAAAAGTTGCAAAATTACCTGGGATGAAAGACCCGACTGTTGACGCTTCCGCTTCCGATTGCAAGAACCCAACTTCTATCGCCTGCTTAGCCCGCGGTGCAAAAGTAAACGGAAAACATCTTCAAACCCTTGTATTATGGTGGGGTGAAGAAGATGACCTTATCAACATTCCGGACCCAACAGGATGCGAAGCTGGAACCGCCTTTAAAATAATAGATGGCAAAAGAGTTCTTGATCCTGAATGCTGTAAAACCGAATTAAACGGTGTTTGGGCACGTCTATCCGATGGAAAATATACCTGTTGCCAAACCGGAGCTGTTGACCTTGATGAGGCAAAAGCTGTTGTAAACAACGTTGGTCGTTCCAGAGATACTTGCACCCAATCCCCCGCCTGCAGTATTAACGGAGCAAATGTAACCGGCCGTGCTATAGACAACACCGGCAGATTTGAAGAAACAAACTCTTTTATCTGCTGTGCAAATTGCTATAACGGGGCAGATAGAAGTGCCTTTTGCTGTGGCATAAAGGGTCAAAGTGCCGGATGCCAAGCCATACCGCAAAATGAGGATGCCGGAATGCAACCGTTAAATACAGATAACGCAGCTATGGATCTGCCACAAGCCACTTTATGCCCCGCCGATATCGTTGCTTGTTGTGGCGGTGGTGAAACCGCAAAATCTTGTGGCTCTTCTATCAGAACGAGAGCTTGTTGTGAAAGATTTCAAGGAGCCAGATGGCAAGGAGGCATCTGTTGTAAAAATTGGGGCGGATACTATAAAGGTAACAAAAAATCAGGTTATTGTAAAGGTATCCCCGGTTCTCGCCGTTAAACGTCTAATAATTAACAACAAAACCGCCGATCGGCGGTTTTGCTTTATCATAGGCCCGCATACGGATACCCCTATATTCAATACTATAAAAAAAAGCCCCTTTAAAAGGGGCCTGTTTTTATAAATAAAGCCTATTCTGACAATTTAAATTGAGAGAGTAATTCGGCAGATTTTTGTGCGTTACGTGCATTTATCATAGCATTTTTATTGTATCCTGCGTCTACATGCACAATCTCCCCTGTAATGCCGGCAGCCAAATCAGAGCATAAGAACATACCTGTACCACCAACATCTTCAATGGTTACATTTCTGCATAAAGCAGAGTTATTTTCCGTCCAACCGAGAATTTGTCTGAAATCACCGATACCGGCAGCGGCTAATGTACGGATAGGACCGGCTGAAATAGCATTAACACGGATGTTTTGATGTCCCAAGTCAAAAGCAATAAAATGGATAGAAGCTTCTAACGCTGCTTTTGCAACACCCATGACGTTATAGTTCGGCAAATATCTCTCTGCCCCTAAGTATGTTAAGGTTAAACAAGCACCGCCATCCGTCATCAGTTCTGAAGCACGTCTGCAAACATCTGTAAATGAATAGCAGGAAATAAGCATTGAATTGGTAAAGTTGCCAACGCTTGTATCAACGTAACGGCCCTTTAACTCATTTTTATCTGAAAAAGCAATCGCATGAACAACAAAATCCAACTTACCCCATTTTTCTTTTAATGTCGCAAAAACATTATCCATGGATTGTGAATCTAACACATCACAGGGAATCAAAATATTAGAACCAATACTCTCAGCCAACGGTTTAACGCGTTTTTCTAACGCTTCACCTTGATATGTAAAAGCAATTTCAGCCCCTTGATCAGCCATTGCCTTTGCAATCCCCCATGCGATGGAGTGATCGTTTGCAACACCCATAATGAGGCCTTTTTTACCTGCCATAATTCCTGTCATTTTTTTTCCTTCCAAATATATATACACACTAATGGATTAAGATTAACCGAATTACAAAAAAAAATCAAATGACACTTTTATGACAAAAGATGTAACACTTTCTCTTTTTTATCTTGTTTTTACAAAAAATCAATCTGTTATTTTATCCTCATTGCAAAAAAACGGATTTTATGCTATACTATAACTTGTTAGACAGGAGGGGCTATGGATTTTGAAAAACCTTTATCGGCTTTGCAAAAACAAAAACTTGTTTATTGTTTTGATTTATCTGAATTAAATCATTCTGAGCGAGATCTTTTTTATCTGGCGTTGTTTAATTATACCGAAACTTATCCAGTCCTTAAAATTATTATCAATGACCTGTTAAAGTCTAAAAATACACCCATTAAAATTAAAATAAAAAACTTAAATAATAATCTTGTCCGCGGAATCTATAAAAAAAATACAGTTACATTTAATAAATCATATTTTAAAACCTGTCTTGAACAAAATGATTCTTTGTTATTAGCTGAAACATTATGGCATGAACTGGTCCATTTTTCACAAGATGAACAGCTCTCTTTTGCTCCATCACAACGCGGATATTTGGTCTACCGTCAATTTATAGAAGCTGAGGCTAAAGCTTATTCCAATCTGTTACTGACAACTTCTCCTTTTGAAAAGGCTCTTTATAATGCCATTAAAGCCCAAGAACCCAACAAATTTAAAGCACAACGTCGGTACATCGGCATATCTGCCAAATTACATCTCAATGCTGATAGAGAGTTAGCCGAGATTGACGCCAAGAGCATCATGGGATCTTATTTTTCAAAAACGGATTGGACTCTTTCCGAACAATTTTTTGTCTCTCACTGGAAAAACTATTATTATCAAGAACATCAAGATTATGCTAAAGGATTACCACAAACTAAATTACAAGACGACAATAAATATATTTCAGAATGTGAACTTTTTTTTCAAGAACGCTATGACGTTCCCATCATTGCCAAATCATCCATTTCTAAAGAAGTGATTAACATCCATCATATGAACGAAGCGGTAGAAAATACTTTACTTGTTAAAAATCATGCCAAAGATGTTTTTAATCTTTCTAAATGGCGTAGATTATCTACCGCCCATAATCAGCACCGCTATCTATTGGATTTACCAAATACGGAAAGAGGCTACATCAATGAATTGATAGATTATTTAAACCTCTATAAAATTCAAACAGAAGCTTTATTTGTTAAACACAGAGATGGCTTTTCATCCAGATGTATTGCTATTAAACCAACGCCTGAAAATGAAGCTCTCTTTCTTACTCATTGTCAAAAGCATCATTTAGATGACCCATCCAAAACACCGATAGACGAATCATTATGCGGATATAATCAAGTCATTCAAAATTCAGGCATTTTGATTGATACAGATAATCCACCGGTTTTTTGTATGGGTAAAAATTTTGCAACTCCTGTTGATATTGCAAAAATTTTAACAAAAAAAATAACCACCTTTTTAAAACATGGCGGCATCCTCCTGATTGGCAGAAGCCCGTTAAACCCCGCTGTTAAAATACCGCCAGAAATATACGGATATCGGCTGGAAACTATAAAATTAAACACAAATGATGTTGAAATTTCACGTTTACAAGGCTATTTCTACCAAGCAAAAGATAAAAAAATATATTATAAAGACTGCTCCTTAAACGGCACTTACATAAAAAAAGCTAAATCAAAAAAACAAGCACCGCTTTATAAAGCTGTCGCACGATAAATTTCTTGTTTGACTTTTAAAATGGATTGATATATCATTTTTTTATGGCAAAAAATTTTATATCATTTTATCGCATCTGTTTTATCACCTCTGCTTTGTGGTGGTGCTGAGGCACCATTATTTTTGACAGGCTTACCTCTTTATCGGTCATTTTTATTTTTTTAATACGCTTTACAATTTATTTAAAAGGATATTTATAATGAAAAAATTTGATGGTTTTTTCGGGCAATTCGGCGGTTCTTTCGTTCCCAAAAAATTACAGATAGAAATGGATAAGATTGAACAAGCTTATACCAAACTTAAAAACGACTCCGATTTTATCGGACAAATGCAGTATATCAGACGCACTTATCAGGGTCGGCCAACACCCATTACCTTTGCCCAAAATTTAACAAAATTAGCCAATGGTGCTAAAATATATCTGAAACGCGAAGATTTAAATCACACCGGAGCTCACAAACTTAATCACGCCATCGGAGAGGCTCTTCTTGCCAAACACATGGGCAAAAAAAAGCTGATTGCCGAAACAGGTGCCGGCCAACATGGGGTTGCCATGGCAACGGCGGCCGCCTATCTTGGTTTAGAGTGTGAAATCCACATGGGAGCTGTTGATATTCAAAAAGAAAAACCAAACGTTCTGAGAATGCAACTTTTAGGTGCCAAAATTGTTACCGTTACCAGAGGGCAACAATCTCTTAAAGAAGCGGTAGATAGTGCATTTGAAGCATATTTAAATGATTTGGAGAATTCTTTATACTGTATCGGTTCTGTTGTCGGACCGCATCCGTTTCCGATTATGGTGCGAGATTTTCAATCCGTTATCGGCCTTGAAGCAAAAGAACAAATCTTAAAAGAATCAGGCTCCTTGCCCGATATGGTTATTGCCTGTGTCGGTGGTGGTTCTAATGCTATGGGGATTTTTAGCGGATTTATCAACGATACAAATGTTGCTTTAATTGGTGTAGAACCATTGGGAAAAGGAACAAAATTAGGCGAACATGCCGCCTCAATCAATTTTGGTAAAGAGGCTGTTATACAAGGGTTTAACTCTCTAACTCTCTTAGATAAAAAAGGAAATCCGGCTCCTGTTTACTCCATTGCAAGCGGACTAGACTATCCGGCAGTCGGACCGGAACACGCCTATTTACACACTATCGGACGTGCAAAATACGTCTTAATTGATGATAAAGAATGTTTAGATGCTTTTTATACCCTTTCTAAAACTGACGGTATCATCCCCGCACTTGAAAGTGCCCACGCTGTCGCTTATGCTATAAAAGCGGCACAAACAATGCCAAAAGAAAGCATCATTCTTGTCAACCTCTCCGGTCGTGGCGATAAAGATATTGACTTTATTGTGGAAAACTATGGTATCAGATAAAAATCTCATCTGACACATAAAAAAAGACGGAATAAGTCCGTCTTTTTTTTATAATGGCCCTGGCGACATGATTATTCGCTTCGCTCACCCACAAGGGGCTATTTCGGCCACAGCCTCAACATTATGTCGGGATTATTTCGGCGTACTCCCGTCCGCCTATCCCTCCATCCGAACATGCTACTTCGCCTGTTCAAATCATCCGCTAGACTCATTATAAAAAAAGACGGAACAAGTCCGTCTTTTTTTATAATGGTCGGGGCGACATGATTCGAACATGCGACACCTTGGTCCCAAACCAAGTACTCTACCAGGCTGAGCTACGCCCCGAAGTAAAGTAAGTGTTTTATACAACAAAAAAAAATAAATTGCAAGTAAAAAATATCTTTATGGATAAAAAAAGTGTCAGACAATCTATAAGCCGGGTTTTGTAATAGATAATCATTCGTCTTGGATAAACATTACTGTTTACCTCTAGCGACCTACCTCTTGAGAGCAGATCAGAAACGCTCTTTTTACAAAGAAATCTTTGGCTCTCTTCACTTGGTCTTGCTTCCGATAGGGCTTGCCGTGCCGTTTTAATTGCTTAAAACGCGGTGGGCTCTTACCCCGCCGTTTCACCCTTACCAATAAAAATTGGCGGTTTGTTTTCTATGGCGCTATCCCGTGGGTTACCCCAGCCGGACGTTATCCGGTATCGTGTTTCCGTGAAGCCCGGACTTTCCTCCAAAGTTGCCTTCAGCGATTATCCGATCATCTGACGGATTACTTATATCAAAAAAAGATGTTTTTGTCAAGAAATCAACATTTAAAAGATTGTGATTTTCTTTTATTTCTGATAAACTAATACCAAAAAGGAGGTTTTTATGCACCAATTTCAAAACGTTTATATTCCCAATCACCCTCTACTTATGCACAATCTCGCCCTTATCCGAGAAAAAAGCACACCCAGAGAACTTTTTTTATCTGCGTTTGATAAAGCTTCAACCCTATTGGTTTTAGAGGGAATGCAATTCCTCCCTTTGAAAAAAAAGAAAATTTCTACACCTCTTTGCACAATGCATACCTCTGTTATAGACGATTCCTATACCTATATTATTGCCCCCATTTTAAGAGCCGGACTTGCCTTTACACAAACAGCCGTCAATCTGTTACCTACCGCCCATGTCCTGCATGTCGGCATGTATCGGGATGAAAAAACGCATAATCCTTGTTGGTATTATGACAAAACGCCCGATTCGTTAAAAAAAAAGACAAAGCTATTTATTTTAGACCCCATGCTCGCAACCGGTGGCTCCGCATTAGCTGTCATTGACTTATTTTTAAACAAAGGCATCAAAATAGAAGATATGGTTTTTATCTCTCTTTTAAGTGCCCCCGAAGGAATAAACACCATCCAAAAACATTATCCCAAAATCAAAATCATCACCGGATCCATTGATAACCGACTGAATGATAAGGCTTATATCATACCCGGTCTTGGCGATGCGGGCGACAGATACTTTAACAGTATTATCCCTTGATTTTAGGCATTTTTGAAGGCGGTATTATTTTACCATATCAAAAAATTATTAAAAAACAATGAAAAAGATGTTGACAATCTTATTTTTTTCATGTATAAATAGCTGTCTAAAAAAATTAACCAAGGATTAAAACACATGACAATGAAAACAACAAAAACAATTAATCCGGAAAATAGCGATATTAAATGGTACGTTGTTGATGCTACAAATTTGGTTTTAGGCCGTTTAGCCAGCCAAATCGCAACTATCTTGCGTGGCAAAAACAAACCTTGCTACTCTCCGAACCAAGATTGTGGCGACTATGTTATTGTCGTCAATGCTGAAAAAGTTCAATTAACAGGTCGTAAATTAGAACAAAAAATGTATTACCACCACACAGGTTACATTGGTGGTATTAAAGGTGTTCCTGTTGCAAAACAGTTAGAAGAACATCCGGAACGTGTTTTAGAAAAAGCTGTTGAAAGAATGATTTCAAGAAATGCTTTAGGCCGCAAACAAATGAAAAAATTACGCATTTTTGTCGGACCGGAACACACACATCAAGCTCAAAATCCAATCGTTTTGGATATTGCCGCTAAAAATCCAAAGAATAAAAGAGGTGCATAATGGTTAGCAAAAAAACAACAACTTTAGAAGATTTAAAACAAGAAACAGCTGAAGCTGCTCCTGTTGCACCAAGAACAGCCAAAAAAGACAGCTTAGGCCGTTCTCAATCCGTTGGTAAAAAGAAAAACGCTATTGCTCGTGTTATTATCAAATTAGGTTCCGGTAAAATCACTGTAAACGGTCGTAGCATTGAAAACTATTTCCCGCGTCCTGTTTTACAAATGATTATCAACCAACCATTTGCCGTTACAAATCGTGAAGGTCAATTTGATGTTCAATGTAATG
>CALCTR010000032.1 GCA_937906925.1 uncultured Alphaproteobacteria bacterium | reverse complement strand
TTGCCGGTCTTTTTAAAAATGAAAAATCCGTTTCGTTTACCTGAGATGGGGGATCACGATATAAAAGGATATCAACGGTTGATTTTACACCTTTTGCTGTTGGAAAAAAATGGGATGATGTTTATCCATCAGTTATATTCTAAACCGAAAATAGAGTCATTTCAAGAACAGCTTTGTGCAGAAAAATTGCCTAAAGAGTTTGATTATATTTTTTATAAGCCTTATGAATTGACCCATAAACAGGTTAAAAAAGAGTTATTCCTCGGCAAATTTTATCCTCTTGATAAGCTGGCGGATGCTCAAGAGGCAGAAAAAAATGACAGGGAACATTTGGTGTTTCAGCGGATGATTCGTTTCTTTGAAAAAAGAGGGTATGACGGTTTTGTTTATCAAAACGGATGGGAAGATGTGGGTAAAGACAGTTATATTATTTTTAAAACCAAGCAGGTTGTTTCCCCCGTTTTTGCTGATAAAAAGGAATTGACACGTCCCCTTATAAAGGATTATTCAAAAGAATTTTTAAGGCTGGAGGAAGCTTTCTTTGCACAGGCTGAAGAACGGTTTTTGACACCTAAAGAAGCTGAAAATATGTTTTGTATTATCTATTATGAATTTTTTGCAAAATCACTGATACCTGATTGGGTACAAAAAACCTATAAAAAAATAATGGATCGGGCAGCTGGCGGATTGCTGAAGTTAAGTCTGGAACGGTATCAAAAGAGGCAAAAGATAAAAACAAAAGGATAAAAAAATACCTCTCTTTTTTAGAGAGGTGTTAAGAAATATTTTTAGCCTCTTGTGGCACTATACCTCATCAACGGTAATAAAGTGCGTTTTCTTTTAATCGGTCGGTTTTTGCTACCACAGGTAAAACGTTCCTTAAAATCGGGATACCTTTCTTGTACTTTGGCAATAACGTTCTCACGTGCCACATTTTTGGCTCCTGAGGCAAAATGCTCCGGATAGGCTTGATATAAATCGGCAAGAGTTTTTGTCATGGGAACCTCCTTTGCTAAGTGAATACATTTATTATACACTATTTTTCAAAAAAAATCAACAAAAACGTATACAAACAAAATAACATTTTGAAATTTAAAATCTTTTTTGTAAGATATTTTATCAAAGAGGATAGGGGGCTATAAATAAATCAAATGATAAAAAAGAGGCGTTATAAAACAATAAAAATAAATTTGTATTGCTTTTTGTCTAATAATGTGTTATAATATGAAAACTTATGTTTTTAGGAGGATTTAATTGATGCGACCGGACGTTAAAAAGCTTGATGAACATTTACAAGAATGCAATAATGACAGATTTGTAACAAATTTGTGGTATCGCCATTATCAGCATTTAGATTTAGGGTATTCTCATTGGCGAGAATCCTATTTGGAGGAAATGAAAAGCAGGGGAATGACGCTTGATGAAATTTATGATGATTTACCTAAGTCTAAAAGTAGTATGCAAGAGGCTGAATTTCTTACACAGCATCCGGGGGTTGATGCCAATTTGATGCGTCTGCGTCAAAAATACGGGTCCCACTCTATGGGAGATTAGTTTTTTTATGGTACAGCAGACTAAAAGAGCGTGGCTACAATGCGTATTGCAAGATGATGTTTCAGGTCTTGTTAAAATTGTTAATGCAAAAAATGGCCTGACGGATTTAGACTGCCTGATTGATAAAAAGTATCCCTTGGCAGAAGCACGCTCTGTTGAAATGCTGATTTTATTATCTCATCTTAAAGGGAACATTTATCAACAATTACCTGACGGAAAAAGAATTTTTTATCAAATGAGGAAAAATTTAATTTCCCTTTTAAAAGAAAAAAAAGCCCTTTCTTTAGCGATGTCTCAAGATTTAAAATATCAAGAGAGCCTTGATATAAAAATTAAAAAAATGAAAGCGGTTATGTATCTGTTTCAAAATATTATCAATCTGGCTCAGAAAGAAAAAGTTTTTTCTTTAGATGATATATATGATCCGTGGACAACGCCTCATTTATTTAACGAGATTATAAATGGGCGATATACCTTTGATATTAAAGGGTATAATCGGATACTTTTTGACAAACCTTATCAAAAGGATTTGGCGTATTGCATTTTTAGAGAGTACTCTTATTATTATGCCCAAAAAGTAAAGTTGACGCAAAAAGGTTTTGAAAATGCGGGATTTTCGCCTAAAAACATCCGGATAAATGCAAAGATTATTAACACTTCACCTTGGTTAAAATGGCGGTTTCTTTTAGATGAAAAAGACTCTGTTCGCCTTGTTTATCGGGGAACAACGCAAAAAAACGACCCGTTTTTACCACTTTCACATTTTGGGACAAAAGAGGCGGCTTCCTATCGGCTTTATTGCTTAAATAATTCTATTTTTTTAGAAACCGGTTTTTATGAAAAAGTAAAACAAAATAACTGGGTTGTTTTTAATCAAATACACGCCGCTTTTTTAAAAATGAATCGCTTGCTTGAAATTCCGGATTTGTTAGATCATAATAAAAATGCTTATGCCAGCCTCGTGTTACATTATTGTTTGGCCAAAAAGCATGGGCTTTCATATTTAAAAAAGCTGTATAATATCCCGATTTGGGAAATAAATAAGTGGGGCGGTGGAGCTAAAAATGAGGTTTTAAAAGAGGCAGATGCTCTCTCGCTGTTGCAAATAGAAAAATTGCCGAAAGAATTTTATTTTATTTTTTATCAGCCACAGCAAATGAAAATAAAAGATGTTGAAAAAGAACTTTCATTAGCCGGTTATTATCCGATTGATAAAAATGAGGATGAAAACAGAGAAAATTTAACTTATCAACGGATGATACGCTTTTTTGAAAAAGAGGGATTTGAGGGCTTTAAGTACAAAAATGCAAATGAAGATACGGGCAAGGATAGTTTTATCATATTTCATCCGGATCAGGTAGTCCTTTCATCGGTATTAAATAATAATCACTTTAAAAAAAGAGAAAATTTCAATGAAACGGAACTTTATCAGCAAGAAGAGGCATATCTGGATAGGGCCTGTAAAATAACACTTTCAACAAAAGAGATAAGAGATTTGGTTTATCCTTATTTTTATGAGCCGTTTGAACGGTCAGCTTTGTTTGTAACACCTGTTTGCCAATCAAAACCGGCTGATGCAAGAATTTTGGCAACAAATCAACATCAAAAAAGCTGATGTATTTGAAAAATGATTTGTGTCTGACTTAAAAATCAGCCGATTTATCTGCTATTTTTCCAAATCTTATGCGTATCAGGCGTAGAGGGTCATTTTGTAAAAAAGTCTGTGTTAAAAAAAATATAAATCTGATTTTTATTTTTAAGTATATCTTTTTAGTGAAAAAGAATTAAGATACGATATATATTGAAAAATGTTGACAATAAACAAGATTTGTGATATAATCGCCAGGTACTAAATGTTAAAGGATAAAATGGCTTGTTAGATAAAGAAAAGCATAAGATATTAAAATTTGTGCGTCAGGACGATTTGCCCGGTCTTTATAACTATATCCAAAATAGAAAAAAAGAATTAGGCTTTTTTATAGCGGGTGGTACACTTTTGCATTTTGTGCAATCTAGAGAAATGCTCGCCTTTTTATTGACGCACAACGTTAATTTATTTCAAAAAAATAAAGAGGGTAAAAGTCCGGAACATCTTTTGGCACGAAAGATAAAATCTTTGTTAAAAGAACGCTATTTTTATAAGAAAGCAGGGGCTAAAATAAGAGCGGGCAAGTTAGCAGACCAAATAAAAAAATTAAGACTGACACTTCAATTTTTAAAGTGTATTAAGTTTCAGGTTATGCATTATAACAGACAACAAGTTAATACGTTTGATGCTTATAAAGAAATACTTAATGCTTTTAAAACAGGCACTTTTTCGCCTGATATATCGCCTGAACTTTTTATGGAAATGGTGGATTTATGTGCTTATCACAGTCGTAAGACAAAAATTTATGATGAAAAAACAGTCTCTTATTTAAAACGGGGTGGTTTTAATGGTGATAAGATTAAAAAACAGCGAAATTTAATTGCGTTAAGCGGTGTTGATTTTTATTTATCTGATGATAAAAATCCTTTAGAGCCGATGCTTTTGTTTCGCGGAACGATTAACCCTAAGGACAAGCCCGAACCGTTGGCTCATTACGGTTCCTTAAAAGCGGCAAGGGAACGGTTAGATACGCTTGAACTGGCTATCAAAGAAAGGCGTTTTGAACATTTAAAAAAGTTGGGTGTGAATATCAACAGAATCGTTTTTTCGTTAACACCTGTTTTATTAAAAGTAAAAAATCCGTTTCGTTTACCGGAATTAGGTGAGCATAAATTACATGATTACAAACGGTTAATGCTACATATTTTATTGATGTATGAAAGAGGGCGTTGGGCGATTTCTAATCTTTATCAGGGTGGGAGTTTGAGTAGTGAGTTTTTTAAAAAAAATTTAAATGCCCAACCGCTTCCCAAAGAATATACTTATATGTTTATAAATCCTTTTAAAATGCCGATAGAAGAGGTGGAAAAAGAGCTTTTATTAGGCGGTTTATATGCGGTTGAACAATCAAATTTAAGAGCTAATACCATCAATAGAGAGCATCTTTGTTATCAGCGGATGATACGTTTCTTTGAAAAAAGAGGGTATGATGGTTTTGTCTATCGAAACGGATGGGAAGATGTGGGTAGAGATAGTTATATCTGTTTTAGACCCACAAGTGTTGTGGAACTTAAAAAAGCAACAAACAGGACATTGATAACACCGGTCCAAATAGATAGTGATGCTCTGAACCGCTTGGCAGAAAAAGAGAAAATTGCTTCACAAAAATCACTGGTTATACCACTGGATGAGGCGTATCGCTTTATGGATTATAAAATGAATTATTATTATGGTGTTATTAAATATCCCATTATGCGGCCGATTGTACGGGCAAAAATATGGATGCAAAATTTGTTAAAAAACAAACTCAGTTTAACAAGATAAGGAGTTTATAGTGCTTTCAAATGAGGTGTATATATGAAATCAATGTATGATATTATCAAACGTCAAAATGGAGAGGCTTTTGCAAAAGCGATTTTGCATTATGATGCCAGTTTGTTTGAAATTGAAGATTTGCCTCGAGTTGTGAAATTTGCGGGACGCAATGCACTTCCAATTTTAGGAACGCTTAAACAAATTAAAGAGGGGCCTTTTTCAAATGATAAAAAAGGGTTAAAGTCACCCTATGAATTGTTGGCAGAAGCTGGATATGATGCTTTTTATGTCGATACACTTGAAAAGCAAAATTCAATCCGACATTATTTTCATCAAGATGAAGAACTTTGTACATTCAATGATGAACATCGATTTGAAAACTACTATATTATTCACGCTGTTAAACATAATGCCCACTTATTAAAACGAAAAAACTTTGCACATCCTGACAGACAAGATGAATACGGCACTAGTGTTATTTCCATACAATTATTAAAACGAGGCGGTCTTATCAAAATTACAAATCGATACAATCATCAAGTAGAAAATCAGGACAGCACTTTTGACAATAATCCTGACAATATTATTGAAGGGTTATCCTATGCTTTGCGAGATTATTTTATAGAAGAAGTAGAAAAACTCGACGGAGTATCGGTAAATGGGAAAAAGGATCATGACAGTGCTCCACATATTGTAAGTGTAAGTATCGAGGGCGTAAGAGCAGAGGTAATTTTGCACACATTGGAAGATAGAAATATTTATGTGTCCGCAGGCAGTGCCTGTGCTTCCAATAAACCCGCCATTAGCAGTACCTTACAGAGCATCGGTCTAAAAAAAGAGCTTTTAGATTCTACGATACGTTTTAGTTTTTCCGTTCATACAACAAAGGAAGAGTTGGACTACGCACTTTTGATAATGGCAGAGACTATTCCAATGTTACAAAGATATACGAGAAAATAGGATAAGGAAAAGGAGTTTGGAAATAGATGATGTATACAGCATTTTTAATTAAATATGCAGAAATTGCAATCAAAGGAAAAAACAGATATATTTTTGAAGATGCCTTGGTAAGAAATAT
>CALCTR010000031.1 GCA_937906925.1 uncultured Alphaproteobacteria bacterium | reverse complement strand
GAATATCATAGACTTTTGAAGTATCAACAGCTTCGTAAGTTTTTCTTAATCTTTTTCCGTATTTCATATTCTTACTCCACCACTTCAATACCCATAGAACGAGCTTGTCCGGCAACCATGTCCATAGCAGCTTCAACTGTATGACAGTTCATATCCGGCATTTTTTCGGTTGCGATTTGCTTAACTTGTTCTTTTGTAATTTTTGCTACTTTTTTACGACCCGGTTCTTTTGACGCACTTTTAACGTTAGCTGCTTTTTTAATTAAATAGCTAACCGGCGGCAATTTTGTAACAAATGAAAATGTTCTATCTGCATAAGCCGTAATAATTACAGGAATCGGCGTACCCGGTTCCATTTTTTGAGTTTTAGCATTAAATGCTTTACAAAACTCCATAATATTCAAACCACGTTGACCTAAAGCAGGACCAACTGGTGGTGAAGGATTCGCTTTACCGGCTTCAATTTGAAGTTTGATAAAGCCAATAACTTTTTTTGCCATTTTATAACCTCTAAAAAATATAATTCAATCCTGTTTTTAAAGTTTGTGGTCCGATAATGGCTTATCTACCACTGTAAAAAGGAAATACGGATTGATTTTACTTCCCTTTTATTCCTATAACACTAGGCCTTTTTAACCTGTGTATAATTTAACTCAAGCGGAGTCAAACGACCAAAAATAGAGACGGAAACTTTTAAACGCTCCTTCTCTGCATCCACCTCTTCTACAACACCTGTAAAAGATGCAAATGGCCCATCACAAACGCAAACCTGTTCGCCAACCTCATAAACAACGGCTGATTTTGGCTTTTCAACACCCTCTTTAACCTGATGCAAAATACGTTCAACCTCAGCCTCTGTCATCGGAACAGGTTTTTTTCCACCCAAAAACCCCGTAACTTTTGGTGTTGAACTAACCAAATGCCACGTTTCAGGCAACATTTCCATTTTTACAAGAACATATCCCGGAAAGAACTTTCTTTCCGTTTCAACCTTAGAACCATTACGGACACTCACAACGTTTTCGGTCGGAACCAACACATCCTCAACCTTATCAGTCATACCTTTTTTTTCCGCCTGTTCTTTAATAAAAGCAGCGATTTTATTTTCAAAACCTGAGTATGTATGAACAATATACCAGCGAGCAGCCATAAACCTAACCTCCCAAAACAACTTGAATAATTCTGGCGAAAATCATATCAACAACAAACAAAAACAAAGCAATTAAAACGCTCATAACAATAA
Source organism: uncultured Alphaproteobacteria bacterium (assembly GCA_937906925.1). Classification (GTDB taxonomy): domain Bacteria; phylum Pseudomonadota; class Alphaproteobacteria; order CAAHEQ01; family UBA3637; genus RGIG4140. The sequence goes on along the minus strand of CALCTR010000031.1, from coordinate 3,047 downwards.
CAACAGCTGATCCTTGCAATGTTTCAGCCCTTGTCGGCCATGTAATCTTTGAAACCTCTTGCTTTACCTGACGAACAAATTGTGCGGGTGTTGTTTTCATTTGACATTCCTCTTCTAATTGGCAGGGGCGGCAGGGATCGAACCCGCGACCTTCGGTTTTGGAGACCGACGCTCTACCAGTTGAGCTACACCCCTTCAAAATCCCTGCATAACGAATCGGCTATGTAGAGAAAGACAAGCAATAATACACTTTTATCTTTGAATTGTCAAGAACTTTTTAAAATTTATTTTATCTAAACACCTTTAAAAGAAAATTTTCAACAAAAAAATTTATTCAAATCCGAAAAATTGCTTTAATTTATGCCAAAAAGATTTTTTATTTTTAGGAATCTCTGTTTTTAAAGCCTCATCTATGTCTTTTTTAAAATCCCTCGCCTTATCAATTTGCATAATCAATTCCGCAACCATTTTTTGTGAACCTTTTACATCCAATAATTGCTGATATCGCTTTTCCGCCATATTTTTAAAATAATCACGAACACCACGACCTGCAAAATCTTTTACATCTAAAAAAGCACCCGCATTTATCAGATCTAAGGACATTCTATCGTTGTTTTGCAGAGCGGCAACCATAAGCGGTGTCCGCCCATACGAATCCGTTGTATTAATTATTTCCGGATATCTGATTAAATACTTAAAACTCTCCAAATCATTTTTTAAAACAGCTAATGACAGATATGGCAAATCTCTATAAGCTACCACATCTACAGGAAAAAACAAATCCAAATGAGCCTTTTCATCAATGTAAGGAGCCTCAAAAACATCTGCTTTATGTTTTAAAAGATATGGAACAATTTGCGGCATTTTTAAAAAAGCCAAGCACAAAAACGAATACCCACCTATCCGTTTATTGATAGCCGCCCCTCTTTCTATCAATCTTTCCGCTAAATATGTATGATCGTACAATCCGCTTTTTGTAAAATAGTATAAAGAGGTATTTCCTTTAAAATCACAAATAGAAGCATCCGCCCCCTTATCCAATAAGGCAATAGCAACATCAACACTCCCTCTATTTAAAGCATGAAGCAAAAAAGTTTGCCCCTCTTCATTTTCAATGCCGGTATACACGGCATTGATGTCGGTTGCTTCCTTAATCAAAGAAACAGCTTCATCATCTAAACCATTTTCAATGGCCATCCATAATTTCTTTTTACTGAACATAGCAATCCCCTCTATCTTTTTAAGCATTTTTATCATATAGGAAAATAGTTGTCAATATTTCAAAAGATCAAAATCCCTTATTGCAACTACATAGTCAAAATACAGTGCCAAAACGCAAACATGGTTACACTCATATGTCAAACTGTATGAGAAATGGGTGGTATTTGTATATTAGTTCCACTTTCCACTCCTTGAGCAAAAGCCGACAATATACTTAAACAATTATATGACGAATTTTCTGTATTTTTGGCTATTTGTTCGCCTAATCGATTATTTTTATAAAGATTAAGCCCATATTTTTAAACAAATATTCTCTGATTTTTTTTGATTCTTGTTTTTCTTTTTTTTTCGCTTTTCCACTATATATTACTTCACTTAAATTTGATATTTTATCAAAGCAGCTTGTTATATCTTTGTAAGTATTGTAATAGCACAATGCTTTTTCATAACCAATCTTGCTTTTAAAATTAACAGGATCTGGTTCTGTTTCATCCTTTGATCCTATTTTTTGTATACAGTAGCTTAAATATTTTAATTCCTTATCACTACACTCCTTTTTGATAGATGTATAAAAAGAGGAAAAAATCTTTTTTAGTTTCTTTGGTATTGGCATACCAACTGTTATATTTGTTTTATTTACATGAGCAAAATAAGATTCCATTTTGTTAATTTCTTCTTTCGGTAGCTTATTATTTTTACGACAATCTTTAACTTGTTCTTCTATACCTTTATCAATATTTTTAAAAGAAATATAAATATTATTTGGTGCGTCGTTATAGATATGTCCAAAATTATTTTCTTCTACACCTCTCACAAATACATTCTTTTTTTCTTTTGATTTATTTTTTAAGTCCTTTTCGGTCGCAGCCGTTTTCCATATTGCCATACGACCCGTAGGTGTCTTGGCAACCTCTTTAAGGTCTTGTTATAAAACATCCCTGTGATTCGGACCATCCATAATATAACGTAACAAACCAACATCCGTATATTTTAAGAAATATTTGTAGAAAGGGTCATTTCTTTCATCTTTAAAATTAAACATATCTTCACAAAGACGATCTATGGCATCATTGATATGCACCCCATTAAAATCATATACAGAAGCCGTATAGCCTATTTCACTAACAAGATTTTTATGCATATCCCTTTCATTTTATTCCCTTTAATATTATAACACAAATACAAAAAAATGTCTATTTTGTTCAGACAGTAAAGTTAACAGAGTCAAATTTATGGAGACAATGACTTTTTAGCGAAGTTTTGGCAGGGTAGCAGCATTTGTATATTGAAGGATGGGATTTTTGATTTATTTAAGGGAGGTTGTATATATAAAGGATATAACAAGCTCTTTTGCTCTTTTAGAGTCAATGTTAAATCAACCGTTTCAACATCAGATAGATTGTTACCCTCTAAATTATCTTTAACAAGCTTACTGAGTTTTTTTTATATCATCCTTAATCGTATAGGCTTTTCTTAAGTTGCTCGTTTGAATGTATATTCCAAGCCCACAATGCATCCAAGAATATCAGTTAAAGTTTTAGAGATATTTTTAATAAACTAGACTTAAGAGGTAAGAAGTTGCTGAAGTAAATCCAGAACATCAAGAATCCAGTTTGACAGAGCCTGTTGAGGCCCTCATAACTCCAGCGAGCAAAAAGGGGTAAAGATATAGATACAAGAGGCTATGGATAACAGGTAAAAAAAAGGCCCTCACAGTAAGGAGTGAGGGCAAGGAGGGTAAAGGAGGTAGGTAAATAAGGAGTGTAAAGACGAGTGTATAAAAGGTTCGGCAGTGACCTACTCTTCCGCAGCTTAAGCTGAAGTAC